>JAISZY010000244.1 GCA_031284375.1 Tannerellaceae bacterium
TTCAGACGTGTGCTCTTCCGATCTGCTACGTTCTATTACCGAGATAGACAAGGGCACGCTGCTTCTGTTTACCTGCACTTTGTTGGCCGAAACAACTATGCCTTTCAGATGAATCAAACTATCCACCCCGTCGGGGTCGGACGTTGCATTGGCTAAAGCGCTTACCAGTAGTAAGCCTGAGATTAAAAACAAATTCTTTTTCATACGTTTTTCATTTAATATAGTGTTTTCTCGGCAACAAAAGTAACACGCTTTTTGGAATAGGTGTTATTATTCGGACAAAAAAAATATTAATCAACCGACTAAATCCTCAAAAGAAACCTCTAAAAACCCCAAACTCCGCCTTACGCTCTATCGCAAGCCTTGCGTTTGGGGTTTTTAGAGGTTTCCTGCAATTTCGACGACCACCGATTTACATTCCGAATGTTCCCTGCAGCAATATGGCTGTAAATACAACTGAAAGGATTCCTGAGACGACTACGGTTGCTATCAGGCTGATCACGAAATACGTAGTTTGCCGGTCGGCGGGAACTTTCATCATCGGTTGCAGACCGATGTAGAGCAGATACAGGCTGTAGAGTCCTCCGGCAAGCGAAGCCAGCCACGAAAGCGACGGCAAGAGGTAGAACACGCCGGCTACGAACATTGGCGTATAGGCGTAGGCCGTAAGTGAAAAGGCGCGGTCGAAGTCTTTCTTTGCCCCGAAATTCTCTGCCAGCGCGTTGATAATAAAGGCGGTTATGTACGTTCCGCCGAGCATCACCACATATTGCACGATTGCCTGACGAATACCCCAGCCTATACCCAATACCGAACTTATCAACCCGTAACCGACAAGAGCGGCTATGGCGGGTATCAATGCCAGCGGTACGACGTACGATGTAAATACTTTCGCATGAGGCGCATTTTCCGCCTCAATGGTCTGCCACTCTTCCTTGGGGCTGACCAGAATACTTTTTACTCTACTAATAATTTCCATTTTAAAAGAATTACGGATTATACTTAATTTCAATAGTGCGCAAAAATATCAATCAGCCCGGCTCATCACTAATTTTCCATGCTTAATGCCTTTGATGGTAATCAAACGGTCGGACAATTCGGTTAGGCGGAAAGCGCTTCCTTTCACAGTGGTGATGTGCATACAGGAGTTCGGATTGATATAGTATTGAGACGACGAAAGGATTACGTCGGTATAGTTTTGCTGAATAGCAGCGATTTTCGAAGCGATTTCTTTCTTCTCCTGGTCGTACATCACAATAACCGTTCCGGCTACGATGTGGTTGCACAGCCATTTTTGTTCGGCTACATTCTTTTCGATAAGAAAACGAATGGCCTGCGAACGGTTCGCATAGCCGTTCTTGCTTACGTAGTCGTCTAATACTTCCAGCAGATTGTCTTCCAGCGATACTCCAAAACGTCTTAATGCCATATAGTTTTTATTTCTTACAAGATTGAACTTTCTGCAAAAGTAAACAATTTTCTGTGTATGTTTGCTTCCGAAATATTCTATCCAATTAAAATAACAACAATGACAACCGACACGATAACACAACAAACCAAAGGGGGATTCGGGACTGCTCCCGTGTTTTTTACGGCTATTTCCACCATCCTCGGAGCCATTCTCTTTTTAAGATTCGGATACGCCGTTGGAGCCGTAGGTTTCTGGGGTGTTATGGTTATTATCCTTCTGGGACATCTCGTTACGATACCTACGGCGTTGGCTATATCGGAGATAGCCACGAATACGCGCGTGGAAGGCGGAGGCGAATATTTTATCATTTCGCGTTCGTTTGGGCTGAAGATAGGTTCTACCATCGGGATAACGCTTTACCTTTCGCAGGCTATCAGTATCGCCTTTTATGTGATTGCCTTTACCGAAGCGTTCGAGCCGCTGTTCAATTGGTGGTCGGCGGTTTTTGGCTTCAACTTGCCTCGTCAGGTTATTAGCGTGCCGACCTTGGTTGTTCTGGCGATGCTTATCATGCGTAAAGGTGCAGACCTGGGGATGAAGATGCTCTATATCGTGGTGGCTATGCTGTTCCTGTCGTTGTTTCTCTTCTTTATCGGGCCGGCTATTGATCCGGGCGAGGATTTGTCGAGAACTCCGGGAAACAATTTTGCGCTGTTCAATAGCGACCATATATTTGTTTGGTTTGCTATCTGCTTTCCGGCATTTACGGGTATGACTGCCGGCGTGGGGCTTAGCGGAGACCTGAAAAATCCCGGCAAATCTATTCCCTTAGGTACGATGGGGGCGACCGTGGCCGGATTGCTGATTTACCTCTTAGTGGTATGGAAATTATCCGTTTCGGCTTCTCAGGCAGATTTGAGCGAAGAGCAGTTGATTATGGCGCGGATAGCCGTATTCGGCGGCTTTATTATTCCGGTGGGGCTGGCTGCTTCTACGTTTTCGTCGGCTTTAGGCTCTATCTTGGTGGCTCCGCGTACGATACAGGCGCTCGCCTTAGATAAAAGTTTCCCCTCCCGTAGACTGAACCTCTTTCTTTCCAAAGGGAAAGGCGAGACGAACGAGCCGATAAACGGCACGCTGGTCTCGTTCTTCATCGCCCTCGTCTTTGTCTTGATGGGAAATGTGGATATGGTGGCTCAGATTATTTCGATGTTTTTCCTTATCACGTACGGCACGTTATGTCTTATTTCGTTTATCAATCACTTCGGTTCGCCGCCTTCCTATCGTCCGAGGTTCAAATCGAAATGGTATTTTTCGCTGGGGGGGTTTTTGCTTTCGGTGTGGATTATGTTTATGATTCATCCGCTGTATACCATCGTGTCTTACGCCGTTATCGTGTCCATTTATCTGTTTATTGAGCAATATAACAAAGACGAGAAAGGTTTGGTGGATATATTCGAGGGGGCGCTTTTTCAGTTGAACCGTCGCCTAAGGGTGTTTATACAGAAGCATAAATCGTCGATGCCGAGCGAGGAATGGCGTCCTTCGGCTATCTGTATCTCGTCCAATTCTTTTGAACGGGACAAGGTGATGGAACTCATGAAGTGGCTGAGTCATCAACATGGTTTCGGTACGTATTTTCATTACATCGAAGGGTATTACAGCAAACAGACTTATACCGAATCGCAAAAGATTTTGCAACAACTTATCGACCGACAAAAAGAACACGGCAGCGCTTTGTATATCGACACCATGATTTCGCCGTCTTATACCTCTGCTATTGCGCAGGTGATACAAACGCCTTCTATTTCGGGGATGGAAAATAATATGGTTGTATTCGAATACGATAAGAGTCGCCCGGAGGAATTGGCGCGCATTATCGACAATATCAACCTGGCCAAAGCCGGAGAGTTTGACATCTGTATCTTTGCCGGCTCGTCGTATCCTATACGCAATCGCTTCGGCATCCATGTATGGATAAGGGAAACGGACGAAAAGAATACCAATCTGATGATTTTGCTGGGGTTCATCATCATGTCGCATCCCGACTGGTGCAAAAGTCAGATCAAGATATTTATCACCACAACGCGCGAAAGCGATACCGTGAAGGAAGAAACCAAAGAACGTATCGCCGCCGGACGATTGCCTATTACCTTGACCAATATCGAGATTACGATCCTCTCGCCGGGTCAGACCGTGAGCGATGTGATTGGCATCCACTCCAAATATGCCGGGCTGACGATTATCGGCTTCCGCGAAGAAATCATCAAGCACGATGCGATGAAGTTCTTCACAAGCTTTGACGGAATAGGCGATATCCTGTTCGTCAATGCTTCTCAGTATAAAGAAATTTAGAAACCGGCGCCGCTCTCTGCGTTTACAATCTCTACCGCATAGCCGATAAAGAGACCGCTTTCTATGACGCCCGTAATGGATTTAAGAGCTACTTCGGCGCTATCGGGTATGGCGTCGAACCATACGTCTACAATCAGATTGCCGTTTTCGGTAATAACCGGGCCATCCTTTCCTTCGGCCATGCGAAGATGTATGGCGGCGGGCAACAGTTCCCTCAAGGCCTGCCCTACGTAGGTAAGCGCCTGCGGGAAAACTTCTACCGGTATGGGAAAGTTCATCCCCAGCCGCGAAACCATCTTGGAGGAATCGGCTATGATGTAGGTTTTGGGACTGGAGTTTATCAGCAGTTTTTCTTTAAACATGGCGCCGCCTCGTCCTTTTATCAAACGGAGATGGGGGTCTATCTCGTCGGCGCCGTCGAACGTCCAGTCGGGCCGGTATTCCTCCAGGTTCGTTACCGGAATCCCCAGACGGGTGCAGGCCATTGTTATTTCCAGCGAAGTAGGGATTGCTTTGATGTGCAGGTTTTCGTTCCTCGCCCGTTCGGCTATCGCCAAAAGCGCCAGATAGGAGGTAGAACCGGAACCTACGCCCAGCACGTCGCCATCCTTTACCATGGCGGCAATGCGCCGGGCTACGTTTTCTTTTTCTTCTTTCCGGGCGATGGTTTTCCCCCAGTCCAAGGAGTTGATAATATTGTTATTCCATTTCATAGGCCACAAACTTACATAAAATTCATAAACAGGCCGCCACTTTCTGCCGGTCGGTTTCTTCGCGTTCAAATTCTTTTACGAAAATATTCCCCATCGAAACCTCTTCCTTTCTGTATTCCATCCGGCTGTACCGGATGCTGCGGGCCGAGGTATGAAACTCCGTCGCTCCGGTTTGCGCTTCTATCCGGGCGATGTTATCGGGGCGTATGCCGCAGCCGGGCATGATGATGATGCGGTTGGCGGCACGTTTTACCAATTCGGCAATGAGGGGGATGCCTTGCAGGGCGTCGGGTTGCTGGCCGGAAGTAAGGATACGGTCGCATCCGCAGGCAATGATTTCTTCCAATGCCCGGAAGGGGTCGCGACATACGTCGAAAGCCCGATGGAAAGTAACCGACAGGGGGGATGCGGCGGCCATCAGGCGTTTGAGTAAATCTACATCCACATCGCCTTCTTTTGTGAGGCAACCGAACACTACGCCATGCACGTTCCGTTCTTTGGCCATCTCGATATCGTAAAGCATCGCCTGTACTTCGGCCGGCGTATAAAGGAAATCGCCTCCGCGAGGGCGTATAATGATGTTTATATCAATCGCCGAAGTAAGCGCTTGGGCGGTACGTATTTCGCCGAAACCGGGCGTAGTACCTCCTTCGGGAATGGCGGCGCAGAGTTCTACGCGGCGAGCGCCTCCGGCTTCGGCCTCCACGCAGCTTTGGGCGGAGTTAGCGCAAATTTCAAGGATACGGGTCATCAGATTGTCTGTATAGATATATCTCCCGGCTGAATTCAATCTTCAATTCTTACCAAGACCTTCTCTCCTTCTCGGTGCCGTACATCGCCACCAAGTGCATAGATAATCATCGTACGTTTCAGAACTTCACAATATACATCGGTCGTATCACCGAGGATTAAATTAGGTAGACATTCGGAGCAAAGACACAGAGGGCAAAATGGGTAGTTGGTATAGATATAGGTTTGGTTTCCAGATGGATGATATTCCGTATCGCTTATTATCTGCAATTGCCCGTCCGGTTTGAAATCATAAATAATCCGATGGCACGAATAATCCACATCTTTCAAGAGGTCTTTCATCAACTTCCATCGTCCTATGATGTTATCCCGTTCGCTGGGAATCATTTCCGACCGGCATTGTATGTTTTTCAGCAAACTGTGGTGGTCGTTTTCCCGAAGTTCGTCCTCAAAGTGCAACGTTTCGTATTTTTCAGCCGTCCAAACAGTGCGAGGAGGGTATTCGGGGGAAGTGTAATACAAGGTGTCGTGACTTAAACGAATAAACCACACGGAAGATGTTCCGGTGGAGGTTTCTTTCACCACCTCATATCCATAATCATTCCGGTTTATTTCTATGATCCGCGTCCCGACTATCGTATCCTCCACTTCCACCATATTAAATTGTGTTACATCATAGGAGTCGGATTCCATATTAAAATAACTCCCGGCTATTTCTCCATTGTTCTCGGTGAGTACTCTCCATGAACTACTTTTTATCAGGTTGATAAAATCGTCCCGGTCTATATCCTTAAATTCAATTCCGTAATCCGGCTTTTCCGGTGCCGGCTTTTCGGCACTGTTTCCCATACAACCGCTTAGTTGTATAAGTAAAAGAAAACAGATTGCATATTTCACATCCATGTTTGTATATATATTTAAGATTTCATCTAAACTTTTCATGATAAATAATTATCTCAATATAAGCCGATATTCTTCCTCCCATTTACCGATTGAAATTTTCAACACATAAAGACCGGCCTGCAATACAGTAAAATTTAATATTCCACCTGATGCCGATATTTGTCCGTTTATAACTAATGTTCCCGATGTTAAACTGTATAAAGAATATGGAACTTGAACTTCCGAAACCTTTGAGGATGTTTTTAATGAAACTGTTACTAAGCGTGAGGATTGGTCTTGGGTTACATTATAATTGGCAACTTTCATTCCTTTATAACTTGATGAATTTAGAATAATATTTTTTGTTACAAATCCGCTTGATATAGG
>JAISZY010000095.1 GCA_031284375.1 Tannerellaceae bacterium
TGACGGTGGAAGAGAAAATCAATGCACTCTCTACCCAATTCGGCGTTCCGCGACTGGGAATCCGTAATTGCGGACATGCCGAAGGTCTTCATGGACTGGCATACGGCGGTCCCTCTAATTGGGGTTCGCGTAATCCGGCTCCATCCACTATTTTCCCCCAAGCCTATGGCCTTGGCGAGACTTGGGATGTAGAACTCATCCGCCGGGTGGCCGCTCAGGAAGGGTACGAAAATCGTTACTACTTTCAAAGTCCCAAGTACTTCCGCGGAGCGCTGGTGATGCGCGCTCCCAATGCCGATTTGGCACGCGACCCGCGCTGGGGACGTACCGAAGAGTCGTTTGGCGAGGACGCTTTTCATGTAGCGCGTATGACGGTAGCCTTTGTGAAAGGCTTGCAGGGAGAACGCGACGACTATTGGCAGACGGCTTCGCTTATGAAACATTTTTTGGCCAATAGCAACGAGGATGGGCGGGACTCCACTTCTTCAAACATCAGTGAACGACTCTTTCGGGAATACTACGGATATACTTTTTATAAGGGAATCACCGAAGGAGGATCGCAGGCGTACATGGCTTCGTATAATGCCGTGAATGGAACGCCTATGACGTCTAACTATGATCTGCTCACCAACGTGAGCGTGAAGGAGTGGGGAAATAATGGCATCATCTGCACCGATGGCGGGGCCTTAGGAATGTTAATTGCCAACCACAAAGCCTATGCAACCATGACCGAAGGCGCCGCGGCGGCTATCAAAGCCGGCATCACGCAGTTTCTCGACGTAAATAAGCCCTACGTGAAGGAAGCGTTGAGGCTCGGTTTGCTTACGGAAGGCGACATCAACCAGGCGGTGAGGCAAAACTTTTTTGTCGCCCTTAAGCTTGGGTTCTTAGACGCCTCCGATCCGTACGCTTCGATTGGCGTGAAAGACACCATAGACCCCTGGACGCTGAAAGCGACGAAAGACTTCGCCCGCGAGGTGACGGCAAAATCTGTCGTACTGCTCAAGAACAACCGCGGGATACTTCCGCTCCAGGCAGCGAAGCTCCGCAAGATTGCCGTGATAGGCCCTTACGCCAACGAGGTGATACTCGACTGGTATAGCGGCACGCCGCCTTACGCCGTGACCATCCTGCAAGGCATCCGCAATGCAGCGGGAACCGGCGCGCAGGTGATTTACTCGCCAACCAACCGGACGGATTCTGCTTTTATTGCCGCCAAAGAGGCCGACGTGGCCATTGTGGTAATCGGCAACCATCCCAACGGAGGAAACAACATGGGATGGGCGGATGTGCGTACCCTCAGCGACGGAAGGGAGGCCCGCGACCGCGCCGCTCTTACCAGCGAGCAGGAGGAATTGGCCAAAATCGTTTTTTCTGCCAATCCCAACACGATATTGGTCGTAAACAGCAGTTTTCCTTTTGCCATCAACTGGTCGGAGCAGCATCTGCCGGCTATTCTTCACGTCACGCACAGCAGTCAGGAGTTAGGAAACGGATTGGCCGACGTCCTTTTCGGTCATTACAACCCCGCCGGTCGCACGGTTCAGACCTGGCCGGCGTCCATAGAGCATCTTCCGCCGATGATGGACTACGATTTGTCGCACGGACGCACGTATATGTATGCGAAAGAGAAGCCGCTCTATCCGTTTGGGTACGGATTAAGTTACACGACCTTCGCCTACTCGAATTTGAAGTTCGATAAATCCGTATTGGACGTCAAGGGAGAAGTAACGGTCTCGGTCGATGTGCAAAATACCGGCGCGATGGCCGGCGACGAGGTCGTGCAACTCTACGCGCAGTTCCCGAACTCCAAAGTAGCCCGTCCCCTGAAACAACTCAAGGGCTTTGCTCGCGTGCACATCCCCCAAGGAAATAAAACGACGGTAACGATACCCCTCAAGGCCGAAGATTTAGCGTATTGGGATGAGAACCGTCATGGATTCGTTACCGAACCGGGCGTAGTTCGTCTGCTGATAGGCGCATCCTCCTCCGATATTCGTTTGGAAAAGAACCTGCAAGTGAAGTAAGCCATGAAAATAAATAGAATTATCCTCGGAAGCCTCCTTGTGGTATGCGCCGCGGGATGTTCTTCCCCCAAAGACAGCAATCCCATCCCCGTTCAGAATGAATCCTATGTGTGGAAAAGCGTTCGGATAGTAGGAGGCGGTTTTGTGGATGGCCTCGTCTTCCATCCCCAAGCGCGCGACGTTCGTTACGCCCGCACGGACATGGGTGGCGCCTATCGCTGGGATAAAAGCTTGGGCCGCTGGGAGCCGATGCTCGACTGGATTTCTTACGACGATAACAACCTGATGGGAGTAGAAAGCATCGCCGTAGATCCCTCCGATCCGCAAACCGTGTATCTGTCCTGCGGAACGTATACGCGAGCTGCCAACGGCGCCGTTCTTATCTCCGAAGATGGAGGCCGCCGATTCACACGTGTGGATATGCCTTTCGCCATGGGAGGCAATGAAAACGGACGCGGTAACGGCGAACGCATGGCGGTAGACCCGCTCAACTCGCACGTTGTTTACCTCGGAACTCGTCAGGATGGCCTTTGGCGAAGCCTCGACCGCGGAAGAAGCTGGCAACGCGTGCATGAATTTCCCGATGGGAAGGAAGAAACGGATATATCCGTCCCGCCCATGCGACGCAGCAGGGGAAGCGGGATTATTTTTATCCTCTTCGACCCTTCCGGGGGCGACGCCGCCGGTTGCCGAACCATCTACGCCGGCGTGTCGTGGATGAACCGGCCAAATTTGTTCGTGAGCCACGATGCGGGGGACACCTGGACGGCCGTTGCCGGACAGCCGCAAGCCTACCGGCCTACGCACGGAATTTTTTCCGGCGAGGATATCTACCTCACCTACGGCACGGATCCGGGACCGATGCCGATGCAAGACGGAGCTGTATGGAAATTTCATACGTCAACCGCAGAATGGGAAGACATTACGCCGGTCAAGACCGATTCGGCGCAGGGCCTCCGTTTCGGGTACGCAGCCGTATCGGTAGACGCCTCCAATCCGCTTCATCTCATCGTAAGTACGTTTGGCCGACCGGTGGAGGGGCAGTATACGGAAGACGATATTTTTCGCTCGACCGACGGCGGGAAAAGCTGGACCTCCGTTTTTAGTCACTCGGTAGAGATGGATTACAGCCGCGCCCCGTATACAAAATTTACTCCCCTGCATTGGATGTTCGACATCGAAATCGATCCTTTCGACCCTAACCACGCCCTGTTCACCACCGGCTACGGGGGATGGGAAACCTTCAACCTCCACGACGCCGGCCGCGACGACACTCCCGTTCGCTGGCAGATTATGAGTACCGGCATCGAAGAAACGGTTCCCTTAGAACTATACAGTCCATCGAAGGGCGCCCATATTATTTCGGCCATCGGCGATTACGGAGGATTCACCCATTTTGATCTCGACAGTCCTCCGCCCACCGGCCCACATGCCGATCCCTATTTTGCCAACACCAACGGCGTAACCGGGGCCGAAGAAAATCCCTCGCTCATCGTGCGAGTAGGCGCCGTGTCGGCCCATCATCCGGAAGGAAAGCCTCTCTCCTACTCCGAGGATGGCGGAATTTCGTGGAACATGCCTCGCTCCTTACCCGGAGAACCCGGCAACCGGGTAAGCAACGGCCACATCGCCGTTTCGGCCGACGGAAAAACCTGGATATGGACTCCCGGCCGAATGAACGTATACCGCACTACCAACAAGGGCGACTCCTGGGAAGCCGGCGAGGGTATACCTGCCGGTATCCGCGTTGTAGCAGACCGTGTGAATAGCCGACGTTTTTACGGATTAGATATCCGGTCGGGCGTAGTATACGAAAGTCGCGATGGCGGGATTAGTTTTTCGGCCGACAGCCTCCTCTCTCCCGTAAGCCCCCCTTTCGGCAACCGTGGAGACAGTCGAGGCGGTCAGGATCGTCTTTACACCGTACCCGGTCGGGAGGGAGAATATTGGATTGCAGCTTACGACGGCCTTTACCTTCGTCGCCCCGGAGAACCTTTACGCAAATTCGACAAGGTACGCCGCATCTTTGCTTTCGGCTTCGGCAAAGGCCTAACGGAGGAATATCCGGCGCTTTATTTGATTGGTATCGTAAACGGCGAGTATGGTTTCTTTCGTTCGGACGATGTTGCCGGATCCTGGGTTCGGATAAACGACAACGAACACCAGTATGGTCTTGTACTGCATATCAGCGGAGATCCGAAATTGTATGGCCGGGTATACGTGGGGACTCATGGTCGCGGCCTTCTGTACGGCGATCCGGCTAAGTAGCGCCGGCGTCGCACAAAGCGTGGATATGCTTCAGGATAGCGGCTTCGTTGTCGGGATGAAACCAGGCGATATCCTCGTCTTGCCGGAACCAAGTCATTTGTTTTCGGGCATAGATGCGAGTGTTTCTTTTGATTTTCTCAACGGCGAAGTCGAGCGTCCAATGTCCGTCTAAGTATTGAAATATTTCTTTGTAGCCAACCGTATTCAAGGCATTCAAGCGCTTGTAGGGATAGACGCGTCGGGCTTCGTCGATGAAGCCCGACGCTATCATTTCTTCTACTCTTCGGTTGATTCGCTCGTATAATTCTTCCCTGTTTCGGTTGAGTCCGATCTTAATCATCCGGAAAGGACGCTCTTTTCTGTTGTTGGTACGGAAAGTGGAGTAAGGTTTGCCCGTTGTCCGGCACACTTCCACGGCATGGATTACCCGTTTGTAATTTTGGCGGTCCACCCGTTCGTAATGGAGCGGGTCGATTTTTTTCAATTCCTCCAAGATAGGTTGAAGCCCTTCGTTTTCGTATTGTTGGTAGATCTCCTCGCGGATATTGGGCGTTATGGAAGGAATATCGTCGATGCCTTTACACACGGCGTCTATATACATCATCGAACCGCCCGAAAGAAGGACAACCGGAACGGTTTTGTACAATTTTTCGAGCAGCGACAAGACATCTGTTTCGAAATGAGCGGCGCTGTAATAGTCCGTCAATTCGAGTATTCCTGTAAGATAATGTTTTACTTGTTTCCGTTGCGCGAGGGAGGGAGCAGCCGTACCAATCGGAATGTCTTTATAAATCTGCCGGGAATCGGAAGAAATGATGGGCGCATCAAAATGTTGGGCGATTCGTAAGCTCAATTCCGTTTTCCCCACTCCGGTTGGTCCGGCTAATATAATCAGCGTATTTTTCAATAACGTTCTTCGTCGAAAGGATTTGCGATATTATCCAATCCGTCGAAACCTTCGCTGTCCAATTCGTCGATATCATATTCCGAGTCTCCGTAAAAATCTTCTCCTATGGAGGAATTTGTAAGGTTCATCTTCGCTTCTACTTCTTCAAAGTTCACAATCTGAGGCGGCGGTAAACCTTCCGAGCGACGGCAAAGGGGTTCTTTCAGCGTCTTACCGGGTATGATTTCGCGAAGTTCGATAAAAAAAGCGCGTTCCGTCATATAATCAAATACGTAGAGGAGTTTCTGGCCTTCGTCTTCGAGCAGTTCTTCCAGACGAGTGTCTTCCATGATATAAATATCTTCTTCGGAAGAGGTGTCCATATCTACTAATGTGATTTCGGTTTTTCGGTTCCAATCATCATCGCAAATGAAAAACGAGGTCATTTGTTCCGGACTATATCCCACGGATTTCACGATGATCTCATGCAAATCTAAGAAGGAAGCTTCCGTATTCATCTCAACTTCCCGAACAAAGCCATCTACCTCGTCGGACAATATTAGAAATCTATAAATCATAATTCTTGGTTTTATATGGGTTCAAATATACTAAAAATTTATAATGCTGTGTCTCGTGAAAAAAATAATCCGGTTTGCCGGTCGACAGTTAGAGTTCGTCAATAGAACCTCTCACGATACCCCGTTGAGAGGTTTTGATAAAATTCAGGATTAAATCTCTTTCTTCGCTCGATTCATACTCTGTTTCGATGGCTTTCAGTGCGTCCGAATTATTCAATCCTCTTGTATAAAGTGTTCGGTATATATCTTGTATCAAAAACACCTGTTCGTTAGTAAAGCCTCTCCTCCTCAGGCCTACGATATTAATCCCGCAATACACAATCGGGTCACGTCCTATCAGGGTATAGGGAGGAATATCTTTGCCGATACGCGAACCACCCTGTATCATCACATGTTTTGAAATGCGCGTAAACTGATGCACTAAACTGCCTCCGCTAACGATGGCGAAATCGTCTATATCCACTTCTCCGGCCAATTGAGAGGCGTTACCGATGATAATATGGTCTTTCAACACACAATCGTGCGCAATATGGCTATACGCCATGATGAGGCAGTGATTTCCGATAACGGTTTTGCCTTTGGAGGCCGTTCCCCGATTCACGGTAACACATTCCCGGATGGTGGTATGATGGCCGATTTCTACTGTTGTTTCTTCTCCTACAAATTTCAAATCTTGCGGGACGCCGGCAATGACGGCGCCGGGGAATATCGTGCAGTCATTGCTTATCCGCGCTCCGTCCAGAATGGTAGAATGTGGATATATCCGGCAATTATCTCCTATTATTACATCTTTTTCTATAACTGTGAATGGATCTATAATCACATTATCCCCTATACGGGCCTCCGGATGAATGACGGCTAATGGAGAGTGGCTCATGATTTTTTTATATTATTTGTTTTTAATAATTTGTGCCATAAACTCGGCTTCGCAAACTAATTTTTCCCCAACAAATACATATCCTTTCATGGTAGAGATACCTCTGCGGATGGGGGTAATCATTTCAAGGCGAAGAATCAACGTATCTCCCGGAATTACTTTCTGGCGGAATTTCACCTGATCTATTTTCATAAAATAAGTAGAATAGCGTTCCGGGTCATTGACGGAATTTAAAACCAATAATCCTCCGGTCTGCGCCATTGCTTCTACTAATAATACTCCCGGCATGACCGGTTCTTGGGGAAAATGCCCTTGATAGAAAGGTTCATTAACCGTAGTATTCTTGATGCCCACAATGTAATTGCCTCCTATTTCAATAATCTTATCGACCAATAAAAACGGATACCGATGGGGTAATAATTCTTTGATACGGTTTACGTCCATCAGCGGGATGGCGTTCGGATCGTACAGCGGGACTTGTATTTCATTCATTTTGATATCCTTCCGGATGGTACGGGCCAATTGATTGTTTATCTTATGTCCCGGCCGGGTAGCGATGATTCGTCCGCGGATAGGTTTCCCGATAAGGGCGATATCTCCGATTACATCAATCAGCTTATGACGCGCCGGTTCGTTATCGAACACCAAAGGTTTATTGTTTACGTAGCCTAATGACTGAATGTCTTTAAACGGGATATTTAATTTCTCGGCCAAACCTTTCAGCGCTTCCTTGGGCATCTCCTGGTCGTAGATGACGATGGCATTGTCCAAGTCGCCTCCTTTTATCAAGTTATTCATCAGCAATGATTCTACTTCGCGTACAAACACAAAGGTGCGCGAAGCCGCTATTTCCGAAGGAAACTCGCTCATGTCGTTTAATGTGGCAAACTGGTTGGAAAGAACCGGCGAATCGAATGATATCAATACATTGATGCCGAATTTGTCGTCGGGGAGCACAATCAATGAAGAACCGGTTGTTTCGTCTTTTACTTCTATTTTGTGCTTTACAATGTAGAAATCCTTCGGAGCATTTTGTTCCACAATGCCTGCCTTTTCTATTGCTTCCACATAGAAACGGGAGCTACCGTCGAGGATAGGAAATTCGGGGGCATCTACTTCTATCAGGCAGTTATCTATACCCATCGCATATAAGGCAGCCATCGCATGTTCGATTGTACTAACCTGTACGTTGTTTTTAGAAATCACGGTGCCTCGTTGCGTATGAATCACATGTTCGGCCAAGGCCTCGATAATAGGCTGCTCTTCCAAGTCTATGCGTTTGATTTTATAACCGTGGTTGTCGGGAGCCGGATGGAATGTTATATGGATACTCAAACCTGTATGTAAACCTTTTCCATGTAAAGAAAAACTCCCGGCAAGCGTATTCTGTTTCAGCATAATTATTTATTTATTTCTTTTTTCAATTGTTCTACTTCTCGTTGTAATTTATCAACCGTACGATACATATCGGGCAAACGACTAAATATAACACTGGAACGCATAAAGGCTTTGGCGTCGATTGCCGGCGAGCCTAATACGGTACGGCCTTCTTCCAAATGACTGAGTATGCCTGCCTGCGCGCCAATGGAAACATGGTCTCCCACGCCGATATGTCCCGCCAAGCCCGACTGACCTCCAAACCTGCAATGCTTTCCTATCTTTACCGAACCGGATACGCCTGCCTGAGCTGCAATAACGGTATGTTCGCCTACTTCCACATTATGGGCTATCTGCACCAGATTGTCCAATTTAGCGCCTTTATGAACGATGGTGGCGCCCATTACGGCACGGTCTACTGTTGTATTGGCGCCGATTTCCACATTATCTTCCAGTATGACGTTTCCCAATTGGGGTATCTTTTTGTACTGTTCGCCTTCGGGCGCAAATCCGAAGCCGTCCGACCCTATCACACAGCCGGCATGGAGGATACAATGATTGCCAATCACACACCCTTCATAGATTGCAACGTGGGGATAGAGGATGCAGTTGTTCCCTATCACTACGTTGTCACCCACATAGGCATAGGGATAGATTTTGCAGTTATCGCCTATCCGGGCATTTTCTGCTATGCAGGCAAATGTTCCGATATAACACCCTTGGCCCGTATGCGCCGTAGGGTGGATAAAAGCCGTAGAATCTATTCCTTCTTTTTCCTTTTTCTGTTTCTCCGTCATCTCTAATAATACGGCCAGCGCAGCATACGCATTCGGTACCCTTACCAGCGTATTTTTCAGGGGAGCGGAAGGAGTAAAATCCTGATTTACCAATATTATACCGGCTTCGGTATGGTAGATATAATGTTCATATTTGGGATTTGCCAGAAAAGTCAACGAATGAGGGGTTCCTTCTTCTATTTTTGAGAAATTATTCACCATCACATCCGGATTACCATCTACGGTTCCATTCAGAATATCCGCAATTTGTTGGGCTGTAAACTCCATTATTTCTTATCGTTATTGTTTTAATTAAAGTATCGTTTTTTTACATAACTCGCAAAGGTGGTAAAAAATATTGGTATAGCCTACGTCGCAATAGGAATAATTCCTTTCTCCAACAGACATATTGCCATTTCCTGTTGTACAACATAGGCTGCCCGGCGGGCTGTTTCGGCAAAACCGGCATCTTTGCCGGCATATATAATGGCCCGCGAAGAATTTACCAAGAGGCCGCAACAATCGTTCATCCCGTAGCGAACAACGTCTTCCAGACTGCCGCCCTGAGCGCCGATACCGGGAACCAATAGAAAGTGATGGGGGGCGTACTTCCGTATATCCCTGAACATTTCTCCCCGATTAGCTCCTACAACATACATCATTTGTTGGTCGGTAGCCCATTCCTGCGATTTTTTCAGCACCGTTTCAAAGAGGCGTTCGCCGTTTCTGTTTTCTGTCCATTGGAAATCCTGCGAACCTTTATTGGAAGTAAGCGCCAGCAGGATTACCCAGCTCTCCGGATAGAGGAGAAAGGGCTTCACGCTGTCTTCTCCCATATATGGAGCTACGGTAACGGCATCTACTTTTAAGTAATCGAAGAAGGAACGGGCGTACATTTCGGACGTATTCCCGATGTCGCCGCGTTTGGCGTCGGCAATGACAAACTGGTCGGGATACTGCTCCTTAAGGTAAGCTACGGTCTTTTCGAAAGAAAGTAATCCCCGGCTTCCCAAGCTTTCGTAGAAGGCCAGATTGGGTTTATAAGCGACACAATACGCAGCCGTTGCGTCAATAATGGCTTTATTAAAAGCAAACAGAGGGTCTTTTTCCGTTAGCAGGCAGGGAGGTATCTTCTTTATATCCGTATCCAATCCTATGCAGAGGAAAGATTGTTTTTGCCGGATATGTTCAAACAATTGTTGTTTAGTCATAAAAATATTACATGTTTTATAGTTCCGATTCCTTCAGCCGTTCCGTATTTTCGGCTATTATCAGGTGGTCGATACAATCCTGTATATCGCCGTCCATGAAGGCTGAAAGATTATATATGGTGTAATTAATCCGGTGGTCGGTGAGGCGTCCCTGCGGATAGTTATACGTACGTATTTTGGCAGAGCGGTCGCCCGAAGAAACCATGGTTTTTCGTTGGGAGGCTATTTCGTTGAGGTATTTCTCGTACTCCATATTATAAATACGGGTGCGAAGTTCTCTCAATGCTTTGGCCTTATTCTTTATCTGCGATTTCTCGTCCTGGCATTGCACCGTGATGCCGGTAGGTATATGCACTAAGCGGATGGCCGAATAGGTTGTATTGACCGACTGACCGCCATGCCCGGAGGCGCAAAAGATGTCTGTCCGTATATCCGATTCTTTGATTTCTACATCAAACTCTTCCGCTTCGGGAAGCACGGCCACCGTTGCCGCCGAGGTATGTACCCTACCCTGCGTTTCGGTTTGCGGGATGCGTTGCACGCGGTGTACTCCCGATTCGTATTTGAGGATGCCGTAAACGCCTTCGCCTTCTACGGAAAAGATGATTTCCTTGAATCCCCCGGACGTTCCCTCCGTATAGCCGGATACTTCTACCTTCCAACCTTTGTTCTCGCAGTATTTGACATACATGCGGTAGAGGTCTCCGGCAAAGAGGGCTGCTTCGTCGCCTCCCGTTCCGCCGCGTATTTCCACAATGGCATTTTTGCTGTCTTGCGGGTCGGCGGGGATAAGCAACAGTTTTATTTCTTCTTCCAATAAGGGGATGTGATGGGTGCAGGCGTCTAATTCTTCGCGCGCCATTTCTCTCATTTCGGTGTCTTGCTCGGTTTCGAGCAAGTTTTTCGCTTCTTCTATTCCGTTAAGTGTTTGCAGATATTGTGTTCTTGCCGCCACAATTTTTTCCAAATCCCGGTATTCCTTATTCAGTCTGACAAATCGTTTCATATCGCGGGCAACCGCCGGGTCGGTAATCAATGTCCCTACTTCTTCAAAACGGCTTACCAATCCGTCTAACCTGTTTAATAAACTGCCTTCCGTCATGTATCCAATCAAAAGATGAAGCGACCGTGTTCGCTTTCTATAATTAATTCGTTTTTATCTGCCTCTTCTACCATGCCCACTACTCTGGCTTCTACGCCGAGGCCTTGGCTGATGTGTATCATTTCGCCGGCATTTTCGGCCGAGGTATAGATCTCCATACGATGTCCCATATTAAATACCTTGTACATTTCTTTCCAATCCGTACCGCTTTGTTCGCGGATGATTCGGAAAAGAGGCGGCGTAGGAAAGAGGTTGTTTTTGGTGATTCGTTTATTCTCCACAAAGTGCATGATTTTGGTTTGTGCGCCTCCCGAACAATGCACCATGCCGTGAATGGCCGGGCGAAGCTTGTCCAACAATGCTTTCACCACCGGCGCATACGTGCGCGTAGGAGAAAGCGCCAATTTCCCAACATCTGTCGGCAGGTCTTCCATCCGGTCTGTCGGTTTGAAGGCGCCGGAATAAACCAGTTCGGAAGGGAGGGCGGCATCGTAGCTTTCCGGGTATCGGTTGGCCAAATCATGCGCAAACAGGTCGTGACGGGCGGATGTGAGTCCGTTGCTGCCCATTCCGCTGTTGTACGATTGCTCGTAGGCGGCCTGTCCGGACGAAGCTAAGCCTACAATCACGTCGCCTCCCCGGATACGACTGTTATCTATTACGTCCGAACGTTTCATCCTGCATGTTACCGTGCTGTCTACAATAATTGTACGAACCAAGTCGCCCACATCGGCCGTTTCGCCGCCTGTGGCATAGCAGCCGATTCCCATTTCGCGCAACTCGGCAAGCAGGTTGTTGGTACCTTCGATAATAGCGGTGATGACTTCTCCGGGAATCAAGAGTTTATTTCTTCCAATGGTCGAGGAGACCAAAATATTATCGACGGCCCCTACGCACAGCAGGTCGTCGATATTCATTATCAGCGCATCCTGAGCTATTCCTTTCCATACGGAGAGGTCGCCCGTTTCTTTCCAATAGATATAAGCCAGCGACGATTTGGTTCCCGCTCCGTCGGCGTGCATAATGTTGCAGTAGTCCGGGTTTCCGCCCAGTATGTCGGGGATAATCTTACAAAACGCTTTCGGGAACAATCCTTTGTCGATATTCCGGATAGCGTTGTGTACGTCTTCTTTCGATGCAGATACGCCACGTTGATTATAGCGTTGGTCACTCATTGTGTTTCTTTATTTTGATTACAAAGATAACACTTTTGGTTCATCCCGCAAATGTGGGTTCGTGATGAGAGTGGTTAGTGGATTAGTGGTTCGTTTTCCACTAATCACCAACCACTAACCACTAAATCACTAATCACTAACTACTAATCTGAAACCTAAATCTTGCGAAGCCTCGGTAGGATAGTCGGCATGTCGATAGGTGTTGCGGCAATTGACTGCCGGAGTAGTCCAACTACCGCCCCGATTCACTTTCGTGCTTCCCGAATCCGGGCCTTGCGGATTCTCGGCATCGGCAGATGAATAATAATCGAACCAGTCGTTACACCATTCGCGAACATTGCCGCTCATATCGTATATGCCTAATTCGTTTGCGGCTTTGCGGCCTACCTCGTGAGTCGTTGCTCCGCTGTTTGAATAATACCAACCACAGGCGCCGAGAACGGGGTTTCCGCTGTATTTGTTTCCCGCAGCCGATGCGCCCCCTATGGCAGCGTATTCCCATTCCGCCTCCGTGGGCAAACGATAGTGTAGGCCGGACGCTTCGTTCAATACGACAATAAATGCCTGCACTTGCTCCCATGTTACATTTTCGACAGGATGATTGTCTCCCTGAACAATCGAAGGATTCTCTCCCATTGCGGCAATCCACTGCGCCTGGGTTACTTCGTATTTGCCGATGGTATATTTACCGAGGCGTACCTGATGAACGGGCGATTCTACCTGATATGCCTGCGAATCGTAGTTGTTCCCTCCCGTATTGCTTTTCTGCGCTCCGATGAGAAAAACTCCGGCATCGATCGCTACCGTTTCAATACTTTCAAACCATCGGCAGGCAGACTGTTTGATGCTGATTTCGCGTGTAACTTCTCCTGCCTTAACGACAATGGTTCCGCTTCGCTCCTGCATCCGGAAATTGCGGGAGACGGATATCGACAAAAGCGTCCGGGTTTGTTCCACACTACACCATTCAACCGGATTTTCTACACTCCATTCCGTATTGCACGATATGGGAACAGAAATCTTTTCTCCCGCACTTGCTGCAGAAAGACCGGACTGTTCTACGTTCAACTCTGTGCCTTTCTGTTCGACATGTATCTCCTCCTTTGTATTTCCTTCGCAAAGAATCCGTACAACGGCCGTACGACTCTGACCGCTTGTGTTGGGGCCGACAATGATTCTGATTCTGCTCTGTTGTTGGCGTACAAGCAACCAATCTTCCGTGTACGCACAATCCCATGCCGCATTGCCGGTGATGTCTACAATCTGTTCGCCGCCGGCAACGGTAAATTCTACGTTGTTTTGCGAAACGGCCAGCGTGTTTTCTTTCTCGTTATCCTTCGTGCAACCTGCTAACGTTGCAAGAAGGAATAGTATGCTCCATATATTTTTCATCATCAGTACTTTTTATAATATCCAACATTACAATCTTCCTCTACAATCGCTTTGTTATACAGCTTGTGCGCAGAACGCAGATTCTGTGTCTGATAAATCCGTACGGCCGCCGTACAGCCGCCGTTGTCTATCACTTTGCCCATCGTAACGTATCCGCTATCGTTGTTGGCAAGGGAAACCGAAAAAGCATCGATTCGTTGCTGACTCGGATCCGAGTAAAAAAAGTAACCGATTTGTCCCGACAATATGCCGCTATCCGGATTGTATTGCCCTACAATACGCATACGCATCAGTCCTCCATCTCCATAATCAGATGCTTCTATCGTTACATCCAGGTTATTGCCGGTTACATTATTCAGAGAAAAATTAAAGCTGTTTACGTCGTAACTTTGATTAATGCATCGCATGGCGAACGTATAACTGCCTTCCGTCAAAAATTCGTGTTTCTCTCCCGTCCATTTAAAATTCAGCCACGATATAACGGGCGCGGCATAGTACGTCTTTCCGGCATTCAGTCCGTTTACTTCCGCATTGTAATACCGTATTCCGTTTTTATCTACGGATGATTGGGCAGGATAGAGGGTTTGGAGTTCCGTTGTTTTGTTGGATTCGAAAACGGTTGTTCCGGTTTTTACGCCCAATGCTTTCAGGAAATAATAGGAGTCTATCTGATAACTCACTTCGCCGGAAGAAGAGCCGCTACCGGTGGCAAGAAAGTCTCCCGTAAATTCGGGGAGCAAGTACATACTCTTCGTAAAGAACGTAACCTCCGGAAGCACCAATTCCCACTTGCCCAATTTCTTTCCAAAAAGTTCTGCAATACAATAGATGGAGCTTTCAAGCTGTCCGGAAAAAGAAACCTTGGGATTGACATGAAAAGGATCCAAACTCTCCAATTTCGCTTCCGCCGATAAGGATATTTTAGGAATAGCGTTCACGCCAATGCCCGACGTTGCGGTGTATAGTCCTACCAGAACGCCCAATTCCACTCCGCCATACAGCTCTCCCTTGAAGTCAAACTCCTCTACATTCCACGGGTCATTCTCCGACTGACTTACGGGAACACAGTCGCTGGCCCATTGTTCGTTGTTATACCTTACGTAACAATTCGTGCGATTCGCATATTGCAAAGTTAATGACGCAGAAATCTCGCCCTTTACGCCGCAGATAAAATTCCCATAGAACGTAACGGGAATGATGAGGGCGGGTACGGGCATCAATCTGCCGGTTATGCGATATCTCTTACTGCGTATAGGTTTAAAAGAGGTTTCTTTCACCTTCGTTTCCAATTTAACCTGTGTTGTAACATAAGGGCTAATACTGAAATTCAAATACTTTAAACCATCCTTATTGTCGATATCCAATTTCACATCGCCGAAACCAATATCTAAGGAGCCTCCCACCGTAAAGTCTCCAAGCTTTTCGCTTTTTATGGGGATTTTGAGAAGAGCAGGGCCTCCATTCTCGCCTTTTTCAATCTCCAGCGTACCACCGGCGCGGGTTTGCGCTTCGTCTTTCGTTACGATTTCGTAATCCACCGGGTTACCGTCTTCGTCGTACACGCCATCTATTATGTCCAAGAAATTGAATGTGGTATCTACCGATAAATTCGGGAAAGCTTCGTCTAACGCTACCATCTCCGTATTTACCTTTATTTGTCCGCCTTCTTCCTCTACGGATGTTACTTTGCCCAAAAAACCATAAGGCGTCTTTTCGGACATGGGAACCAATATCGTTGTGCCAATCTTAGGAAGAACGTCCTTGGGCGTATGACTGCCGAAGAGGAGCGTACTGCCTTCCGTCACTGTTTCGTCTATATACTGTATCGCGTCTTCTTTCAGTGTGCTCACCGTACCCGATTCCGTATAATATTCACTGTCGTTTCCATTCGTCGGTTTGTCTACATCGTCGTTACCATCATCTTTACAGGCATAGAAGGATAGGGCGACAAACAGACAGGCAAAAATTGCCGGTAAAAAATTTTTCTTCATATAATTCTCTAATTTTAAATGATAAGAGAAAGGCGTGAAACCATTCGTTTGCTTATTCAAATCCAGGTTACCACCACGTGACCTTATCTCCAACAAGCGCAGAATGGCTCACGCCCTATTGGACGTGAGCTCCTCTTTACTTGTTCCCGAAGATGAATAATTGGTGGTATTCGGATTTGGAGAACAAGAGCTTTAAGCTCAATATCTATCTATATTACGAACAGAACGCTTTTCTTGACTAATTAATTTTGTTCATTGTGAAATGAAAGTTCTACACACTATGCAGAAACTTTCTGTAATAAGCGTTCATTTCTTTTGCATCATAGGCTGTTTGTTATTAGTGTTGTTAAACATTCTTGTTTCTATCACGAAGAAGGCGGTATCTACTTTTGGCCTTTGGCCAATTGCGCCTTCAATGTTTCTATTAATTGTTCTTGTTCTTCGAGTGCCTTTTGTCTTTCCTCAATTGCCTTATCCATTTCCTCAATCGCCTTGTCCTGTTCTTCGAGTACCTTGTCCTTTTCTTTGAGCTCCTTTTTGCTTTCCTTAAGCTCCTTGTGTATTTCGGCTATCTCCCGTTCCTTGTCCTTCAATTCCGACAAATAATCGTCTTCCATTTCCATTTCTATCCGAACATCTTCACTTTTGTATGCCATGCGCAAGCGATGGATTATGTGGGCGTATCTTTCGGGAAAGTCGTTTTCGTCCACGTTCAGGATGTAATGGCTGTAGTAAATACGGTTTTCCTGGTCGAAGATGGACAGTAGTTTTTCTACATCGTTGCGACGTCGTTGTTTGAGTTGAGCGATTTGTATAATCCAGGAACGGTGATGCAGGCTGCTGATAAACTCATTTTTCGTTTCCGGTAATTCTTTTTTGGTGGT
>JAISZY010000099.1 GCA_031284375.1 Tannerellaceae bacterium
TTCGTACAGTCCGTTCATCCAAAGGCTATCGCTTCCGCCTATACGTGGGACGGACAATGCCGCTACCAGCAAGATGCTCGCCGAAAGAAAAGCATACCGGGTGAATTTTAATTTCCCAACACGGGCTAACAGCAAACCTGCGAGAAAAGGAAACGCCAAACGAGTAAAGCCTATCCGCATTTGCGTTGCATCGTCAATAGACCATCCGCCAATCAAATCTCCATTCGGATTTGTAAGAGCGTACTGAATGGCGAATACCGCAGCAACAGCAACAAGCCCACTCAATACGGCCTTGGAGACATGCCGTAAAACAAGCGCGTAAACAATATTCGCTATGTATTCAAAGAAAAGGGTCCACGCCGGACCGTTCAACGGATGCATTTCGTGCCAGCCTCTAATATCCCATCCTTTACCCACCGGTAGCAGCGTGCAGCCGATAAGCATAATCGCCAGCATCTTATAAACAGGAACATCGTGTATGCCTCCCCAGCCCAAGCCGGGCGAATCTTGAAAATAAAACAGCAGGCCGCCAATCAGCGAACCCGCTACAATCATGGGCTGAAGGCGGATAAGACGGCGTTTGAGAAAGCCCTTGAGCGACATGGTACCCCAACGGTCGTCGTAAGCGTAGCCAATGACAAACCCGGAAAGAATGAAGAAAAAATCGACCGCCATGTAGCCATGATTGATAATCTGTTTGGCGTGATCGCCACCCGAATGTACCTCGAAAATGTGAAAAAAGACCACCAACACGGCTGCCACGCCACGTAACCCGTCGAGTATTTCGTAATGCGGTTTTGATTCCGCTAAATTATTGGTTAACTGCTTCATATACTTGTTCAAATTTATTATTGTTTGCTATTTGCCTCCTCGTTATGGCAGGAGACTTCTTTTGTTTGTGGCTGCAAAGGTAGAGTAAAAACAGTATGCGATGTAGTTGCCTTATGAATTTTTTACGACTAAGGAATATAGACAATGCGGAAGCCTACGTTCCAGAACGAACTAGCAGGACCACTAGCGCTACGTGCCGCCGAACGTTGGTAACGTGTGGAATCATCCGTAAAACTGCCGCCGCGATGAGATCTCGCATCACCTGAAGAAGCGCCGACGGGGTCTATGACAGGCTCTATGCCTAAGTCCTTTTGATACAAATCTGCACAATGTTCGTGTACGTTCCCGACTATATCGTGCAATCCCCAGGGGTTGGGCGACTTCTGGCCTACGGGGTGTGTGCTGCCGCCGGAATTTTTTTGGCTCCATACATACCTGTCTATATCTCCTGCATTGTTGCCAAAGAAATAGGTGGTTTGCGTTCCCGCACGGAGGGCATATTCCATTTGCGCTTCGGTGGGCAGGCTGCATCCCATCCAGTCGGCAAAGGCCTTGGCTCCGTACCAAGAGACATGCGTTATGGGATGATTTTCTCTTCCGGCTTCCGGTTTCCATTGGGAGTTTTCCCATTTCAACCTAACTAATGAGATGTTTATTAAACTTTGTAAGCCAAAACCTTCTACGTTGTCTTTGCCGTTGCTGCCTACTTTTTTCATACTCAGAAAGGCGGCATATTGTTCGCAGGTTATTTCGTATTTACTCATCTTGAAGTTTTGGGTAAGGGTAACCTGGTGTTGTGTTTCGTCCGGTTGCCGAGGAACTTCGTTCAGCGAACTACCCATCAGGAAGACGCCGGCGGAAATAGGCACCCAGTCGATGGGGATAGGATCGCCCAGAAATATTTCGCGACTATAGGTGGTGGCAGCGCGGAGGGAGTTCCCTTCACTGCCTTTGAAGGGGAACCTGTATTTGTGGAGTCCGTTCTCCAACTGGACAACGACCTTGATTATGTCGGCATTCTTGACGGGAATCAGGAGAGCTTTGGCCATAGCGGTATCGCCGGACAGGAAGTGTATATGGGCTGTCAGGGAGGTATTGAGCACGGCGCCGTCTTCCGCCATCGTTCCGTGCGCCAAGTTGAAACTTGTCGGGTTTACTTGTACGTTATATATTTCTACTACCATACTGCTTATTTGAGGGGGAGCAGTGGGTGTTCGGATAATTTTGAAGTCTATTTTGGCCATTTGATGGTGGAAGAGGAGCGGGATGTTTTTCGGAGAAGTTCCGCCGCTGTACGCCTCCTTTGTATTGCTGAAGAGCAAGTCGGGAGGCGTGTTGAGGTTTTGGTTTTCCAAGTTGGTGATGGGGAAATTGAAATTTTTGTCGATAGCCGGGGTATAGGGATAATAGGCAATGAAGTTTACTTCTTTCCGGATGGGGATGAAGATGGTATCGTGGGCCGTAGCGGGTACGAAAACGGCCTGATTGCCTTGTATCTGTTCAACTATGTATTGGCGGTTGGCCGTTTCGTTGACGATGGTTTCCGGTGCGAGTTGTTTCCCGGCCTCCACCATATAAATCCCGATGCGGTCGCCTACCTGCCAGTGGCTGTTGTCCGTTACGCGGGTAGTGGCCGCATCGGGAACGGAAATGAAAGTCACCCACGTATTCGTTTCGGCCGGAACCGGTTCGAATACTTCGTTCCGGATGCAACCGGTTGCGAGTGTGGCTAAGCAGCATACGCATGTTGCCGTGTGTACTATGGATGTTACTATCTTCATACGTTTCTATACTTCTGTGGAGGAATCAAGGTGGGGTGGGTTTGATGATTCCTCCTCTTCCGTCGGTCCATGGAGAGAGCGTACCCGTGAAGGTGACTCCTATTTCGCTGATGGTTACTACGTACCGATACCGTGTTCCGGCTTTCAAGTCGGTTTGGGCGGACTCGAAGGGCAATGGGGCTTCGTAGGTAAGAGTATCCAATTGGAAGTGGAGCGTTACCGGCGTGGCGTTCAGATTTGCTATGGGCAGAAGGATTGCTTCGGCCTTCATGGAATCTGTTTTGTAGGGGGTTACATAGGCATCGATGCTATCGGTACCGCCTGCTCCCGTATCAAGCAGTTTGCCTGTGGGGAGGCTGAACGTGGTTTTTATAGCCACGTTCCGGATAGAGAGTTGCAGTTTGGCAAGGCTGGTGATACCGGCTCCTTTCCCGATGAAGAACTCCATTTTGGCAAGCTGATGGTTGAACGTAACAGGAATTGCAGCTTGATTGCTCCGGCTGAAACCTTTTGTTTCGTTCACATAGACCAAGTCGAGGTTGGCCTGATTGGTTTGATCTTTTACATCTACCGGATATTCAAAATTGGAGATTCCCGCTTTGTAGGGATAGTAGAGCACAAAGTCTACCATATCCGAAACCGGATAATAAATGGTGTCCCCATCGGGAAGGATATCTACGGCAGTACCGTCTTTGCTGGCCTTGTAAAGTACGTTGTCGGCCTCACATAGAATGGTGGATGCGTCTAATGTAGCGCTGTGCTTTATCATATAGACGCCCACGGGGTCTCCCTCCGCCCATTCGTTTCCGTCGTCTCCGCCTACCTTTGTAGAGGAGGTTACTTCCAATTTTGAGGTGAAAACTACGGGCGAACGTTCGTCTTCGGGCGGCGAGGGGCAGTTTTTTGTTTCCCACACATGGCAGGCAGGCAGAATGGCCAGCGCCAAGAGAAACAGCATACAGGGTTGAACTAACTTTTTCATTTTCATTTTTGTTTTCTTTTTTGTTTTACGATATATCTTATTCTCTTACTACAATTCTTTTGTATTCGTCGTTCCAGTCTACGATGTCCATTCCGGTAACGGTAATTCTGTCTCCATCGGTCAGGGCAACTTCGTAGCGGTATCGGGTTCCAACTTTCCATTCGTTGTTTGCCGGCGAGGGTACAAGGCATTCATAGTGTTTGGTTTTGGAAGCGTCTAAGAAGGAAAGCAAGACAGAGGTTACTCCCGAATTTGCGTTTATGGGAATCACAATCGCTTCGGCTCTTGCTTCGGAAGCCGTACCGGATGTACGAAGGGTAATGGATTTCGTTCCGGCGCCGTTGTCTGTGAGTTTTCCGCTGGAGAGCTGAAAGGTGGTGCTGGTACGGATATTTTTTATCTCCATCAACATGCCGGACAGGGAACCCTGAAAACCATCTCCTCCTCTGATAACAAATTCCAACTTCGTTAGCCGATGCGTAAAGTACAGCGAAACATCGGTATGATTGCGGTTGAAAGGCCCCATTTCGCGGCAATACACCAAGTCGAGAGCAGCGAGCGAACTTTGGTTGCTTACATCTACCGGATACAGATAATCGCTCGTTATACCGGTTTCTTTGTACGGGCTGTAAGCAATGAAAGCAACGTCTTCGTAATGCCGGGGGAAATACGCGGCATATTGTACATCGACAGGCACAAAAGTGGCGGAATTGTCCGTTACGGCTTCTACTTTATAGGGCGCATTGTTTACTTTGTTGAGCGTTCCGTCTGTTGTGAGGTCTTTGTTGTAGCCCGTCATGTAAACGCCTATCCGGTCGTTTGTATCCCAGCGATTACCCTCCGGATTACTTATTCTGGTAGCAGGGAGGCTGCCTGTCCAGGCCGTAAAACAGACAGGTTCAGGAGCATTGGGCGGGTAAATGCCTGTTTCCTCCTTCACGCAATGCAGGCATAGCAGACAGCCGGCCACACATATCAGGTATATCGGATATTTTCTTTTCACCCACGCAAAGGTGGCGGTAGTTCCCTGTACATTGGTTGCTTTAGCGACAGGGAAAAGCGCTAAAATGAAATTCGTTTTCATGTCACTAACATTTTTAAGAATAGAGCTATTCTTTATCATAAAACAGACGAAACGGACGGAATGTTCGCAAAATATGGATAATATACCGCAACTTAAGAACATTTAACGGAATGAGCCTGGTATCTGTCTGCGTCCCGGAAGCAAAGGAAAACTTCGGTCTTCCACCGGCCCTTGTGGTTTGTCCGGCGTGGGCGGCCAAGAGGTCGGCATACTTTTTTACAATTCTCCCAATTCATCGTAGGACGGTATATCGTCGAGGAAAGTGTAGGTTGGTGTTATGTAATCTATCCGGCAACAAAAATGCCGGAGGCCGTTACTGACGGTCAGGAACCGCACCTTTAAGGATATATTGTAACGGCATATTTGGTCGAAAACAGCCCTCGTTATCGGAACATCGGTAGATTTATACTCTACAATCATAAGAGGGACCAGAAAGCGATTATACACAATTGTATCGCAACGCTTGGTTGTGGCATTTAGCCGAAGGGTAATTTCGTTTCCCAATAAACCTGCCGGGTAGCGCTTTTCAGCAATCAGATAATTCACAAAGTGCTGCCTCACCCATTCTTCGGGCGTAAGGGCTACGTACTTCCGGCGGAGCGGGTCGAATATCATCCGCTTTCCTTCTTTTTCGGTCACTTTTGCGTCAAATCCGGGCAAGTTCAGTGTCTGCATGTTATTTTTCTTATATTTGCAATCCGTCATCAAAGGTAATGATTTATGAAAACAAAACAAGAAATCGTAGAAAACTGGTTGCCACGCTATACCGACAGGCAACTGTCCGAGTTTACAGAATACATCTTACTCACGAACTTTACCAAGTACGTAGAATTGTTTTCCGAATATTTTCAGGTAGAGATCCGAGGCTTAAAAGGCTCCATGCCCAATGCCTCCAATGGGAAAATGATGATTGTAAACTTCGGCATGGGAAGCGCCAACGCAGCTACGATTATGGATCTTCTATCGGCCGTAAAACCCAAAGCCGTATTATTTCTCGGCAAATGCGGGGGACTGAAAAAGGCTAACAAAGAAGGAGATTTTCTTCTTCCCATTGCAGCTATCCGTGGAGAAGGCACCTCGAACGAATACCTGCCTCCGGAAGTCCCCTCCCTGCCGGCATTCTCCATGCTACGAGCCATTTCGTCGGCGATACGCGACAATGGGCACGACTATTGGACAGGTACAGTGTACACAACAAACCGTCGAGTATGGGAATACGACGATACATTTAAAGAGTATCTCCGAAGAACCCATGCCACAGGTATCGACATGGAAACAGCCACCTTACTTACGGCCGGCTTTGCCAACGAAATCCCAACCGGCGCTTTACTGATGATATCGGACAAACCGATGGAAGAGAGTGGAGTCAAGACCATAGAAAGCGATCAAAGAGTAACACAACAGTTTGTATACGAACATTTCAAATTAGGCGTGGAAGCTTTACAACAGATTCTGGACGGGAAGAAAACAATCCGTCATATACGATTTAGTTGGTAACAGTTCCTTATCCCAACAATCATGGCTAAAAAAGAAGAACATACATTCGAAAAAATTTCCGAAGCTATCAAAGCAAAGAAATTCGTTCCGGTCTACCTACTGATAGGCGAAGAGCCTTTCTTTATAGACAGAATTACGGATTTGTTGATTGAAAATGTGTTAGATGATTCCGAACGGGATTTCAATCAAACGATTTTATATGGTGCGGATACAGATGTAGCAGCGATTTTCAACGCAGCCCGCCGTTTCCCTATGATGGCAGAACGGCAGTTGGTAGTAGTACGCGAAGCACAATTGATACGTGATATAGAAATGTTAGCAAATTATGTGAAAAATCCCCTTCATTCTACCGTTTTAGTTATCAATTACAAATACAAAACCTTAGACAGCAAGAAAGCCTTATCGATTGCGTCCGATAAAATGGGCGTTTTATTCGAATCCAAAAAGATTCCCGACTACAGAATACCGGCCTTTATCACTTCTTTTTTGCAGTCGCGCGCAACAGGAATCGACAGCAAAAGCGCCCAAATGCTTGCGGATTATTTGGGAAACGACCTAAGTCGGCTCTGCAAGGAATTGGATAAGTTGGCCATTTTACTTCCCGATACCAGTCCTAAACGTATTACGCCGGAACTAATCGAACAAAATATCGGCATCAGTAAAGAGTTCAATAATTTTGAGCTATTGAAAGCGATTGCAACAAAAGATGTATTGAAATCCAACCGGATTATCCAATATTTTGAAAAGAATCCCAAGAATAACCCTATTCAGGTAACTCTCCCCGTATTATTCAATTATTTCTCCAACTTGTTGATATGCCACTACTCAGCCGACCGTTCGGAACACGGTTTGATGCTTACCCTTGGATTACGTTTCGATAGTCAGGTGAAAGACTATATGTTAGGCATGAAGAACTATTCAGCCATGAAAGTATTCTCTCTGATAAGGGATATCCGCACAGCCGAAGCCCGTTCCAAAGGTATAGAAAACGCATCTCTGACCGATGGCTATATCATGAAAGAATTGCTGTACAAGATACTTCATTAGTCCAACATATGAGTATACAAATGTATTCACAAATGTATACAAAGAATTAAGCTGCATCATACAATAACGTAGTTGGCGAATAATTGTTTCTCGTGCAAACAATGCGAAATGTTATAATTTGAGGTTATTTCAAAACTTGCTTGTAGAAATCTTTTCCAATAGATAAGCATCATTTGTCGAATGAAGGTTTGTATACATAATCAAAGCACATCACATCACAGTTTTACCGAATCGTATCTTATTGTATACCGATGTTTATTGTAATACAAGTACATCTATTTACATGTGTGCTCTGCCAGGGCACACATGTGGACATTTGTCGTTTCGCTTTGTCTTCTCCAAGATATTACATCTGTAAATAAATATCGCTGCAGAAACATTTACTCTTGGAAATCATATCAGTCAATAATACTATAAACCAGTATATTATATGATTTTGTTGAATGTTTTGATGAACAAATAAGTAGAGTAGGGGAGAGATTTGTGAATACATCATTCATATACACTAATATCGTTCAATTATTATCTGTAAACCAATTATTTGGTAGAATTATTTGAAGTAATTGTTTTATTACTTTCATGGTATGATTACATTTGTTTCGCAACGAATGCTTTTCCTAAAGAAACATTCGTAATATTATCGCGTTACTAAAGTAAATTATTCTTCTGTAATTTATTGTGTAATTTTGTGTCGTTCGTTTATTTGTGTATATATTTGTGCTATCGTAGACAAAATGATTGTTTTTATTAATGTAAAAAGGTAATACCCATTATGAAAAGTCGTATTTTACAGATTATGCAACGCGAAGGTCTCACTCCGGCAAAGTTTGCTGAAGTGATAGACGTACAGCGCTCGACAATATCTCATATTGCAAAAGCAAGAAACGAGCCGAGCCTCGACGTTGTTAAAAAAATCCTTCAAAAATACCCTTATATAGATCCGGACTGGTTGCTGTCGGGAAAAGGAAACATGGTACGCAGCAAAACGGAGTCTATCGCTGTACAACCCGACTTGTTTTCCGATAATATCCCTCATACCCCTACTAAAACTCCTGTTATTCCACCTAAGAAAACGGCCGCTCCCGAAAATCGCCGGGGAATAGAGGTTGAGAGAACTCAAATTATCAATAAACAACCGGTACAAGAACCTGTTATAATAAAAAAAATAGAATCCAGAAATGTAAATAAAATCATGATTTTCTATTCGGACAATACATACGAAACGTTTATCCCCGAAAAAATAAAGAAAGACTGATTATCTTTGCATACCAAAGAAAACAAGATATGACAAAATATATGCGTGATATGACAGTGACGGAAAGCATAAGCTTGCATCATAGTTACTGCTTGTTGAAATTAACCTCCCAGCACATGCTTCCGGAAATGAATCCGGGACAATTTGTGCAAGTATGGATTAAAAATTCTTCTGCAACATTCCTCCGACGCCCTATCTCTATTCATTACGTAGACAGAAATAAAAATGAATTGTGGTTGCTTATCCAAAAAGTAGGCAACGGAACACGTTCGATCGCCCTATGCCGACCGGGCGACCAACTTAATCTACTCTTGCCGTTGGGAAAAGGATTTACAATTCCTCCACCGATAAGAGCCGGTAAACCCAAATTGTTACTCATCGGCGGTGGTGTGGGGGTTGCACCCTTATTGTTCTGGGGCGCTTCCCTAAATGACGCAGGATTTGAGCCACACTTCCTTTTAGGTGCACGTACAAAAAACGAACTTCTGCAATTGGAGCATTTCCGAAAATATGGCACTGTATATACCGCCACAGAAGATGGTTCGCATGGAGAAAAAGGATTCGTTACCCATCATTCCATCCTGAAAAATGTCCGTTTCGATAATTTATATACATGCGGCCCCAAGCCTATGATGAAAGCCGTGGCAGACTATGCATTTTCCGCCTCGATTCCCTGTGAGGTATCCCTCGAAAATACAATGGCATGTGGCATTGGCGCTTGTCTTTGTTGTGTAGAAGACACACACGGAGGGAATGTCTGTGTGTGTACAGAAGGCCCTGTTTTTAATATAGATAAACTAAAATGGCAGAATTAAAAGTAGACATCTGTAAACTGTCGTTGAAGACTCCGGTCACGACAGCGTCCGGCACATTTGGATACGGAACGGAATATGCGGATTTCATGGATATTGAACGTCTGGGAGGTATATTTGTAAAAGGCACTACAATCGAACCACGCGAAGGAAATCCTTATCCTCGAATGACGGAAACAACTGCCGGTATGCTGAATGCGGTAGGCTTGCAGAACAAGGGAGCAGACTATTTTATTCATTCCATTTATCCGAAAATAAAGGATTTAAATACAAATATAATCGTAAATGTAAGCGGTTCTTCCATCGACTCCTACGTGGCATGTGCGGAAAAGATGGCTGAGTTGGAAAAGATACCGGCCATTGAATTAAACATTTCATGCCCAAACGTTAAAAAAGGTGGAATGGCATTTGGCGTAACTCCAGCGGGTGCAGCCGAAGTTGTTCGCGCTGTACGGAAAGTATATCCCAAAGTATTGATTGTTAAACTGTCGCCTAATGTGACGGATATTACGGAAATAGCCAGAGCGGCCGAAGCGGAAGGAGCCGACTCTGTTTCATTAATAAATACTTTTCTTGGCATGGCTATCGACGCCAAAAAAAGGAAACCGATACTATCTACCATAACCGGTGGGCTTTCAGGGCCGTGCATCAAACCTATCGCTCTCCGTATGGTATGGCAGACGTATCAAGCGGTGAAGATTCCTATCATAGGGTTAGGAGGTATCGCTTCTTGGGAAGACGCCGTAGAATTTTTACTCGCCGGAGCCACCGCTATACAGATAGGAACCTATAATTTTATAGACCCTACCATCTCTTTGAAAGTAATCCAAGGAATAGACGCTTACTGCGATGAATTCGGCTTTAAGTCTATCTCCGAACTAACCGGCGCTTTGCTGAAATAACGATTTCATCGAGATTCCGATATTTTCAACACGGCGGGGCAGTGGTCGGAATGGACTGCGTCGTTGAGGATGTAGGCATCGCTTATCCAAGATTTGACAGATTCGCTCACCATGCAATAGTCAATACGCCAGCCTTTATTGTTCGTCCGGGCATTGAAGCGGTAACTCCACCAGGTATATTGTTGTTTTCCGGGGTTTTTATAACGAAAGCTGTCTACAAAACCGGCAGAAAGGAAACGGGTCATCCATTCCCGTTCTTCGGGGAGGAATCCGCTGTTCTTGGCGTTTCTAACAGGGTCGTGAATATCAACAGGCTCATGACATATATTATAATCGCCGCAAAGTATCAGATTTGGACGCGACTTTTGTAGTTCTATCACGTAGGCCTGAAAATCTTCAAGCCACTTCATTTTGAAGTCCTGACGTTCATCGCCGCTTGTTCCCGAAGGATGATAGACACTCACAATGGAAATATCGCCGTAATCGGCTCGTAGAAAACGACCTTCGTTGTCGTATCGCTCAATTCCCATACCCACCTCCACAAAATCCGGTTTCTTTTTGGTAAGGATAGCCACGCCGCTATAACCTTTCTTCTGCGCACTGAAAAGGTATGCATTATAACCAAGCTCGGAAAAAATTATCGCAGGGAATTGATCCGGCTGGAGCTTTGTTTCCTGAATACAAAGTACATCCGGTTGTTCTTGTTCGAGCCATTCCGGCAATCCTTTTCCAATAGCCGAACGCAGACCATTTACATTATAGGTAATTATCTTTAGTTCCATACTTCGTAATCTACACAGGCTCTGTCGGCTTTTACCGGAGCAATTAAATTTTTCGAAACGGCAACGTGTTCGGGATGCTCGGCATAAGTCCGTACGTCGTTGAGAGTATCTAACTCGGTTGTAAGGATTAAATCCCATGTTTCCGAAGGATTTATGTTAAAATCAACTCGTATCGAACGGAGAATGTTTATCGGGCCGGCCAACGATTCCAACGCATTTTTTATCTCTCTCATTTTTGCCTGTTTTTCGTCCGGAGAGGCAAACTCCTTTAATTTAAACATTACAATATGCCTGACCATAATTCTACTTCTTTTGTGTTTGAAAAATGTTTTCTCGACGGCAAAGGTATAAGGATTGTATTAAAAACGACGTTTCCTGGGTTAATTCTTTTTTGAGGGCTATGAAAAAAAATATCCGACCGTACGATAAAGGAAGAAATGATAGGACATAAGCGATTAGAACGTCCGGATACGAATCGTTTATTTCCGGCAAGGGCGATGCCACCTCTCTTTCTGCATTTTGTTACAACTATCCATTTGTCAGATTTGGTAACGAAAAAAACCGTTTTTTCCGCTAACAACCCTCCACAAATCTTCAAAAATGCCTGGATTTCAGGGTTTGAAAAATACAAAATGCTGTATTTATTGGAGCGTAATCATCTTTGAGGCGTATAGATACACGTAGAAACAATAATGAGGCATATATTCAGGCATAAATGCAGCAATATGACATTTTCCTTAATTACACTCAAAAGCCCGTTTGTATTCATAAAAAATGTTACTTATGGGTGAAATTTTTATAATTCGCATTGTCCTTAAGTTTTCATAAGCATCGCTTCGGAAAGTCATTGTGATCATTTTTAAAATCATTGCAATGAAATTTCGAAATGATTGCAATGATCTCCGGAAATCATTTCAATCATTTCCGGGAAACATCGGCATCAAATTACCAAAAAGCGTATAATCATTTTTATAAAATAGCAAATCCGGTAAAATTAACTTTAAATTACATTGACGAAATGATATATGAGTCCTATATATTATATCATAATGTATGTACTTTGATGACATTTCACTTTAATATAAAAAATCAAACATTTATTAACGCAAAAGATGATTTGCTGATTATCAAATCATTGAAACAAAACACGGATTGCAATGGTTTTAGCCAATAGCACCTCAAAAAAAGATTTAACCAATTTCAATAATTTCTCCATACACCGCCGCCTGTATAGGATTATTTTCGTTTCCTTTATAAACAGGATAATGAATATGACCTTCGCCAAAGAACTGAACAAATTCAAACGATAATAAAATTTGTTCCTGATTGACTGAAATCAATCCTGGAATATCTACTGTAATTTTTTTGTTTTCCGTATATTTTTCAACTGTTTTGTACAATGGTTCGGATAAGAGATACTCTCCGACCTCTTGCGTATCGCTATTGAATTTGTAGATATTGATACGAAGTTTGACGCTATCATACGTACAGGTTTTAATTTCAAACTGTACTTGTTTTAATATAGCCTGTCGCTTTATTTTTAAAGAAATCCCCCATTCCTCGCCCAAGTTCTCGGTAAATGCATATGCTCCGGGGATTTTGAATCCTCTATTCAGCCATTTAGTCGATATTTTTTTAGGAACAACCGAAATCTCCGGTAATGCTGTAATTTTTTCTTCCATCCTGATAATGGAATCCCTATTCACGTCTTGGGGCAACAACAGGACTGTGTTATAGCTGACGTGATGGAATGTCAAACTATCATTTTGCAAAGAATCCGGAATATTTAATAAGAAAGTTCCTTGATGGTCACTTATTGTCCCAATCCCTTTTTCCTGGAATCCTATACTGACATATTCTATAATTTTGCCGCGTCTATCCTTCGTGACGCCCTGTATACAAATTTGAGTATAACTATCTATGGATAGCAATACAAATAAGAATGAAATGAATGTTTTAATTGTCATTGTTGTATAGTAAAAATTCAATGGATTATCTGTAAAAACAACCCATCGACTAACAATTAAAGTAATTCCCAAAACCAAGTCCAGTAATCACGGCAATCCGAACAATACTCACCAATAATAAATTTGACAGTAAATCCACCCCCAGGGTTTCCTTTTCACTAACAGTCATTTCCTGTACGCCATTAGCGTTCAAATCTAAATTTTTCATCGTTTAAATGTTTTACGAATTAATACTAAAACTCATTTACGTAATCTTCTCGCGAATTAAATTACAATGGCAAAATTAAATTATTTTCCACAGAAATGGATACAATTTGTAAATAGAAATAGTATTTTTGTGCATAAAAATATTTATACTATTGAATGAGATGGTTGGTACGGTTTCCCAAGCACTTAACAAAAACCAAAGGCAAGTCTCAGTAAGTGAACATTTAACAAGTACGTTATGATTTATAAATACATGTTATTAATATTATTTTCTACACATATATGTCAAAGTATATTCTCACAAGAAATAATTTGCGGCCATGTTGTGGATGCAGAAACTCATAAAGCGATTGAATACGTAAATATAGGAGTTGTAGGAAAGAATATCGGGACGGTCTCTGATTCCAATGGTTACTATTCCATATCTATAAGTAGCCAATTCGATCCGGATTCAATCCGGTTTTCCTGTATTGGATATGAATCAAGAAATATCAATATCAAAAATCTGAGAGAGAGGGTAAGTGGAGATATACTGTTATCGCAGGCACAAGTTTATCTGAATGAGATAATTGTTACTCCCGGAAAATATAAGGAAAAGGTTCTTGGGAATACATACCGTACGAATAAAATACAAGCCGGTTTCAGAGAAAATAATATGGGCTTTGAGTGCGGGATATTACTCCCTGTAAAAAAACAGACTATTTTGGAAAAACTCACCTGCAATATTTCGGAATGTACTTACGACAGTATTCATTATCGTCTGAATGTGTATAAACAGACTGGGAAAATGCTCTTTGAACCTATTTTGAAAAAACCAATATATATTAAACAAAAAGTCCTTGCAAAAAGCATGACCCTGGTTATCGATTTAAGTGAATATAATCTGATTGTACGTGAGAATACATTAATTACCTTAGAACATATTGAAGATATGGGTATAGGCCATCTCCTTTTTTCGGGAGGATTGATAGGGAACACCTGCTATTACAGAAAAACAAGCCAAGGAAAGTGGGAGAAAACCCCTTTGAAATTGGGTTTTAGTGTTATTGTTAAAACTGTAGAATGAATAACTCCATCCATGAAATTTAAAGAACGCCTATAATTACAAAGGTTTAAAAATCAATATTCTTCAAATTCTGTTTTAATATATGTAATAACACCTACAATTATTAAGGTAATTATGCCGACTAAAGCGGTAAATATGAGCGACCAATAACCATATCCATTATAAAATAGTATGTTATAAGTAGAGAACACTATAACAGTTCCCAAACAAGGCCCCCCCCAATCTGATATGACTTGTTTTTTCGGCTTAATCTTACTTTTACATTTTTTGCAAACCACGAGATTTTTTAATGTAAACATATTCGTAACCGGAACTCTTGTTCCGCACTTCGGACACGAGAATATTTTTTGTCGCTCTTTTTCCATAACTTTATTCTTTAAACATGAATCGTTATTTTATATTTATCAGTACAATCTGTCTAAAACCATATCGGAGACATCATGGGGTTTTCATTTCGAAAAATACCATTTAAATCCGGCTTTCACGTCGAAGTGTTGTCCCAGATAATAGCTCTGGGGCAAATAACCATCTGTTTTAAAATCGTACCCAATCAGTAAGGAAATTCTGTTTTTCCGTGTGTATTTATCGGGAGAAAAATTATACTCCAGCATTTGCCCGATATGAAATCCATGTGCAAAGGACTTTGAATAGAATTGCAATCCGGACGGTTGCTTCCAATAATCTAATGTGGAGGTAACAGACATGTCTTTGAAAAGTTTCAGATTAAACAGTTTGTATCCAATGCCCCATGTGGTTGCCTCGTGATTGCGATACTGTTTCAGATAAATTCCGTGCAGATGGTCATGGTTTGTTGCCAGATAAACAGTCTGACCGAACATCTCGCCAAACGGAGTCCGCAGATAATTCAGGCTGAACGTGAAATCAACCGAATGGGTTAGAGCAAATTTTCCGATGCCGAACATTTGCGGTGAGAATATATTTATCCACGACAGCCATGCCGAGCGTTTCAGATAGCTTCGTTCTTCCTTCGTAAGGTTTTCACTCCGAATATGCCTGTTGTATTCTGCCTCGGGTTCAAATAAATATTTCACCCAACTTTTGTCCCTGTCGATCATAACGGGTTGTTTATCCTCCGAAACACCTGGCGTTTTCTTGTCTTTTGAAAAGGGGTTGTACGTTAGAGCGAATCGGTGTAAAAATAGTTCCAAGCCATATAGTTCTACAAAACTTCTTTTGTTGTTTTGATTCGACAAATCGACTTGGGCTAATTCGTCTTCCATTATGTGCGCTTTCACCCAATGCCCATCTTTACGAATAGTATGCAAGTGCATGAAATCGCCGTAATGATTCGCCTTATACTCGGTTAAAACAGAATTATCTACCCCGAAAACGTATGAAGACAGCCGTGTATTGAATAAGGTTGGGTTCATCTTTGATTTCAACCCATCCACATTCAACAATCGTTGTTCCGATAATGCTTCTTCGAAAGGAGCCGACAAAGAATAATATACGATGGAGGCAATCGCACCTTTTAGAAAACCCAACCTGTCCATAAGCAAATAGTTTATGGTTTGGCTTACGGAAACGCTATTTTGATTTAACGAAGCAAAATCTTTTGTCCAATCACTTGAAAAGGACAGGGAGACGGAAGGCCGATAAAGCCGCTTGATATACGATTGATATTGCACAGAGTCGAAAGAAATTTCCGCTTTTCCCGTTCCCGATTGAATCTTATTCATTGCCGAGAGAATGGCGGAATCCGGCAAGAGGGCGTTATGTTCTTTCCAGAACAGCGTATCTTGCTGCTGAGCATAAGTTTCCAGAATATCGGTCGTATAAACCGGAATACCTTTGACGTTTTCCTGCGAAAAATTATGGATAATCTCTGTTGTAATCATATGGGATTCTGCCGGACGAATGATATTTCCGAAATACTTGTTCAGATAGAGTGAATAGCCGCTCATCAGGTAGTATTTCCCGTCTATTTTTTTGTATTGAGCACTACGCTTATTTCCGTCTTCTCCTTCATATTCGAAACGGACAAAAGCCAAATCTTCCGAATCTATATATATTTTACTTGAAATATCCTTCCTCTTTTTCGGGGAAACGGAAAGTACATATACCAACCTGTTGTCAAAAGCAGTAGAAGGCAAATAGCTTATATCCCGATTCCGAAAAAAAGCATTGTCGAATACTTTGGCGTGATGAGTTACATAATCATAGCCGGCTATTCCTCTCCATCTTATATTGTGGGGCACAAATCTGAAATTCCTGTTCTTTTCCAGAAAATATTTGTCCGCAAAACCCGGTTGATACGATTTGATGATATGGAAAGCGGTTTCCTCCATATACAATAATGTATTTTTTTCGGAAGCTTTTGCGCGATAATAAGCCTTGACCATAAAAGGTGTCTGGGCATAATTATCGGGGATTTTCCGGACGGCCGATTTTAATAGTTCGGCAGCCGAAAGACTGCTAACAACTACCTCTCCCAGTGTGAAAACAGCCTGTTTTAATCGTATATGTACATTGTCCGTCGGAAGCGTTATTTTAATTTGGGCAGTTTCATATCCCATATACGAAACAGTCAAGGTATCTCCATTTCCTGTAGCGCTTAACGAAAATTTTCCAGCCTCATTCGTAATGGTTCCTCTTTGGGATTGCGAGAGGTAAACCGAGGCAGCCGAGAGCGGTTTTCCGCCTTCATCGGTTACGGTCCCGGATAGGGCATAATTTTGTTGTGCAAACAAAGTGCCGGAAAAAAAAGACAACAATATTAGAATCACATGTTTTAACATCTTAAACTCCACAATTATAAAGATAACTCTACGTCTACATTTCCATCTTGAAATATTGCTTGAATATTTTACGAAATTAACACTAAAATTCAGTTATGTGATTTTTTCGCGAATTAAATTGCCATTGTATCATTGTTTAAATAAAATGCGCATGTTCATTCATGCCGTATGCGCCACTCTTGCGGATAAAGATTGTTGGTACGGTTTTCCAATCGTTTCACAAACCCTAAGGGCAAATCTTTATAGCACACTAAGGCGTAACCTTTTTCGCCCGGAAGGACGAGCGTTTCTTTCCTCAAATACAAAATGGCTTCTTCCCGGCTCAGTGCGATGGCAGCGAAAGAGTCCCGGTTCAGTTCCCTACTCAGTGCAAGCGCATGTGCAGGAAGGTAGTCCTTCCCTTTTATTTCCCCCAGACACAGACCGGACGAAACGAAAGATAAACGCCCGGCAAGGTATTGAAAAACGTCGGACTGCCGGACAGGGAAAGCCTGTATCGCGTTTCCGCGTCGTTCGATATGGAAGTTCTCCGGATGCAAAAGCCGGCTTTTCACCTCGTCGGGGAATAGTGATTGTGCCTTTGACTTCTTTCGATTCTCTTTTCCGAAGCCGTAATCCGGCGTCTCCCCTACTCTACCGCCCACTTTGCGCACTACGGCCATGAAAAATCCTTCCCCCTTGGTTTTATGAGGAAAAAAACGATAGGCAGGATAAGGATACTTCAACGCCCCCGTTACACGCCATTCCGCTTGCAGAGGAACAGGCAAGGCCTCGGCCCCAAGTTCTTCTATCAGGAAAGCAAGGTTTTCTTCGTTCTCTTCCGTATTGTACGTACACGTGCTGTAAATACATATTCCTTCCGGTTTCAGCGCGTTCCACACATCGCGGAGGATGCGGCGCTGTCGGGCGGCGCAAAGAGTTACGTTCGACAAGCTCCATTGACCGGCGCTACGGGGATCTTTGCGGAACATGCCTTCGCCCGAACAAGGGGCATCGACTACAATAAGGTCGAAGAAATGCGTTAATCGACCGAAATCCGCCGGATCGTTCCGGGTAACGACCACGTTGGGATTCCCCCATTTTATCAGATTTTCGGCCAAAATATTCGCCCGGCTGCGAATCACTTCGTTGCATACCGGCAGACTGTTTGCGGGCAAGATACTGCACAAATGCGTAGATTTACCTCCGGGAGCGGCGCATAAATCCAGGCATCGTACAGGCTCTTCGATGTATGCTTTTACTACCTGTTCCAAAAACATGGAAGAAGCTTCCTGCACATAATAAGCGCCGGCATGGAACAAGGGGTCGAAGGTAAAAGCGATGCGTTCGGGTAGATAATACCCTGTTTCGCACCAGGGGACGCGCTCGGCCGATGGTTCTTCGGCGTTTTTATCTCTGTTGATGCGCACACTTACGGTAGCATCGTCTTGTAGGGCGGCTTCCAGCAAGCGGTATTCATCGCCCAACAGAGAACGGGTACGGGAGGAAAAATCGGGAGGAAACATGTTGTTGAACAAGATTTTTGATTTGATGGCTCAAAAATACAAAACTACTTTGATGCACAAAGGGTATTGGAATTATTATCAAGGCTGTTATGAGGAATGTGTACTGAAAGCCGGCAAGATTGGCAGATTTTGATGGACATTCAGAAATACTATGAAACTCGAATTTTGTAAAGCAAAACGCTCAAGATTTGTAAAATGAAACGCTCGAAATTCGTAAAGTAAGAAATAGTATCTATTTTTGCACTCTAAAAATCAATTATTTGCATTATGTATAAATTAAGAATTGTCGAAACAGAATTGACCAATAAACTTAATGCTTCGGGCGCATTGTTGATCAAAGGTCCTAAATCATGTGGGAAAACCGAAACTGCCAAACAATTTGCAAACAGTGTGTTGCAAGTTGATAGAGACGAACGTGTGCCTGTGGTGATGGGCATCAACCCACAATTATTGTTGGACGGCGAAACGCCGCGTTTGATTGATGAGTGGCAAGAACAGCCTTTGCTGTGGAATTATGTGCGGCATGAAGTAGATGATAGAAAGAAAAAAGGTCAATTTATCCTCACCGGTTCT
>JAISZY010000116.1 GCA_031284375.1 Tannerellaceae bacterium
ATGACGCCGCCGGAAACCCTTATTTCGGGAAAACGTCATCCAAATCGTCCTTGGTAACCCAGAGGGTGAAGCAATCCGGAATAGCGTGTTTACCGGATTGCTTCACTACGTTCGCAAAGACGGTTCGCATAGGAAGCTTCTTTAAGGGCTTTAGCCCAATTCTACCTGCATTGCCGTCGGTTTCAACCGACGGCGGGACAAACACATCAAAAAAAACATCCTTCTCTTTGGGGTAGATATTTGGGGGAATTGTCGTATTAGTAACCGAGGTAAACGGACGAAGATGGTAAATAGAAACAACATATCTACACAAGAACGAATCCTTTCGCGCGACCCGTTGTTGGCCTATCAAAAAGTAATGCGGCGGGTGCGTTTTAAAAAGACAGTCCGCCGGACAGGATGGATGGGAATGGGTATTATATGCACGATAAGCGTTTTGCTATGGCTATTTCCTGTTCGCGAGGCTCCGGCGCCCGAACCGCAAATCGTGACGGTAGAATCCGGAGTGGGTATGCGCACATCGTTCCGGTTGCCCGATTCTACTATGGTGTACCTTAATTCCGGCACGAAGCTGATGTATCCTGTCCCTTTCAACAAGGAAGACAGATGGTTGGAGTTAGTGGGCGAAGCCTATTTCCGGGTAAAACATATGCCCGGGCATCCTTTTCGGGTAGCGATTCCCGGCCGGGCATTAACGATACGGGCGCTTGGCACCGAGTTTAATGTAGAAGCTTACGAGGAGGATGATAGGATTCACACCACGCTTGTGAGCGGAAGATTGCAGATAGAAGGGCAGCGGCCGGACGGGCAATTATCGGCATGTAGATTGAATCCGTCGGAGAAGGTCGCTTACTTTTGGCAAGACGGTCGGCTGGAAGTAAAAACCGCCGATATCGTGTGCGATACGGGATGGATGAGGGGTAAAATTATTCTGAAAAACACCCCCTTCCCCGAAATGTTGCGCAAGCTGACGCATCAGTATAATGTAGATTTTATTGTGGAGGATTCCATCCTCGCCACGTATTTGTTTACGGGCGTGTTGGACAACCGGACGTTGTCTCAGGCGCTGGATTATCTGGAGATTTCCTCCGGCATAGATTACCGGATTAGTTTCTCTGCGGAAGACGATAGCGAAAGAGTTCGCAGGCAAACGGTGTCTCTTTGGAAGAGGGAATATACCCCATTGTGATGTACTATTAATCCTTAAAAAACATGTGGGAATATGTTCGCAGCATATCCCCACACCAAAAGTTTAAATGAATAAATCTTTTTAATCTTAAATTGCACAAAGGTATGGAAAAAAGAAAAATGAAGCTCATTACAATCCTGTTATGTTTGTCTATTTCTTCGGTCTTTGCTTCATCGTATGGTCAGAAAACTTTGTTGTCCATCGAGATGAAAGAAAAGCCGATAGCAGAAGTTTTCGATGCGATTGAGCAGCAATCGGACTTTGCTTTCTTTTACAACAGTAAATTGATTAATATCAACCGCCTGGTTTCGATACAGGCGAAGGATAAGACGGTTTTTGCGGTGCTGGATCAGCTTCTTGTAGACTTAGACATAGAATACAAGGTGATTGATAAGGATATTATCCTTACGGCGTCGGCTCAACCGGTACGAAACGGCGTGTTGCAGAATGGGCGTAGCCTCTCCGGTGTTGTTACCGACGAAACGGGCGAACCGATTATCGGAGCCAATGTGTTGGCCAAAGGCACAAACAACGGACAAATCACCGACCTGAACGGTAGCTTTACGCTGAATAATTTGCCCGAACGCGTCGTGTTGCTGGTGAGTTACATCGGTTATATTCCGCAGGAAGTTTCCGTTGGCAACCAAAGCGTTGTTCGGATACGTCTTGTAGAAGACGCGCAGGCGCTGGAAGAAGTGGTGGTGGTAGGCTATGGCGTTCAGAAGAAGAAGTTGGTAACGGGAGCCAACCTTCAGGTAAAAGGGGAAGATATACTGAAAAGAAATTCTCAGAATGCCTTGGAGGCCTTGGTGGGACAATCGCCGGGACTTCAGATTGCCCAGTCGTCGAGCCAGCCGGGCGAAGAATTTAGAGTAAGTATCCGTGGCTTGGGTACCGTGGGGGATGCAACGCCGCTCTTTGTGGTAGACGGTATGCAGACGAGCAGTATTGCACACATTAATCCGTCGGAGATAGAGTCGATCGATGTATTGAAAGACGCCGCTTCGGCAGCTATCTATGGCGCCCGTGCAGCCAATGGGGTGATTATTATCACCACCAAGACGGGAAAGCCCGGAAAGGGAGTTATCGCTTACGACGGATATTTCGGGTTTCAGAATCCTCCCGGATTGGTTGAAATGCTCAACGCGCAGGAATATGCCGTGATTCAGAACGAAGCCGCCGTCAATTCGGGCAAAGCGCCTTACGATTGGCAGAATCAATTCGGCATCAACCTGTCTGCTCTGGGCGAAGGCGTCAATTGGTTGGATCAATTGGTAGAGAAAAACGCTTTGATGCAAAACCATGTATTATCATCAGACATTGACGGATCCGAACAATAAAGCCGCTTCGTATCCTCAATCCGTAGGAGGAAGCAGTTGGCAGAGCGAACCTCAGGATCAATACCTGATACGATATTCCGACATCCTCCTGATGGCCGCCGAACTGGAGTTGGAAACCAATCCCGCCAATGCGCAAACCTATTTCGATATGGTGCGCGATCGGGCTTTTGAAGACGTCAATCACCGGATTCCCGTCTCGAAGGCTGCCATTTTCGACGAAAGAGGATTCGAATTTGTATTTGAAGGCATCCGCTATTACGATGTTTTGCGTCAAGGTCTGACACGAGCCAAAGAAATGCTGGATGTGCATAATGAAATCATATGGAACGGAAAACAAGAGGCGGTTAAAAACATCAACTTCCCGCTCAACAAAGCCGGTCTCTTACGAATCCCCGAAAGTCAGATACTCATCTCCGAAGGTTTGTTGATTCAGAATCCGGGATGGTAATCGCTTTGTTTAAAATGTTGTACTTAAATAATAAGAATCGTATGTCAAAAATTATTTTGTTTTTCGTATGTCTATTGGGTTGGGGATTCGTAGCGGAAGCCCAGTCCATCCCCTCGTTGCGTACACAGGGAGTTGCTACGCAATTAATCGTAGATGGGAAACCCTATCTGATGCTTGCCGGCGAACTTCACAATTCCGCTTGCTCCAACGTAGAATACATGGATAGCGTCTGGCCTCGCATGAAGCAGTTGAACATGAATACCATCCTGGCTCCCGTTTCGTGGGAATTAATCGAACCGGAAGAAGGGACGTTCGACTTCACCCTTGTTGATGCCATGATACAGGGAGCGGAGAAGTCGAACATTAAGTTGGTGATTCTCTGGTTTGCCAGTTGGAAGAACGGCGGGTCTATCTACATGCCTTCCTGGGTGAAAAAAGATTACAAGCGTTTCCCCAGGGCTATGAATCAGGAAGGAACCAGTATCGAAATCCTCTCCACCTTTGGAGAAGAATCTATGAAAGCCGACGCCAATGCGTTCGTTGCCTTTATGAAATATCTTCGTGAGCGAGACCGGAATCATACCATTCTGATGGTGCAAATCGAGAACGAAATGGGGATTCTCAACACCATCCGCGACTTTTCTCCTGCGGCCAATAAAGCGTTCAACGGGCCTATTCCACAGGAATTATCCGCTTATTTGACTAAAAACAAAGGCCGGCTTACTCCCGAATTGCAAAAAGTATGGAGCGAAAACGGTTCCAAAACAACCGGCACGTGGGAAGAAGTCTTTGGCCGGAGTACGTTGAACATAAACGACTGGAAAAGTTTGTCGTTCTATACCGAAGAACTTTTCATGGCCTACCACTACGCCCGTTACGTAGGATATATTGCGCAGGCGGGGAAAAAGGAACACCCGATTCCTCTCTTTGTGAACGCCTGGCTCAAGGGGCCGGATTATCCCTGGACGGGTCGTTTTCCCGGAGGAGGCCCATTGCCGCAGGTGATGGATATGTGGAAGTGCGCTGCTCCGGCGGTCGATTTTCTTTCGCCCGATATATATGTTCCTCATTTCAGGGAAGTGGTAGAACAATACAACCGTCAGGGGAATCCGATGTTTATTCCCGAAACCCGCGGAGGCGATGTGGGAGCGTCGCGGGTTCTTTGGGCTATTGGCGAACATAATATCATGGGATTTTCTCCCTTTGGTATCGATCGTTTCAGACGTATGCCCGCCTCTCCGTCGGCCTCCGGTTCGTCGGCCGATCCGCTGGCAAGTACCTACGAACTCTTGGACGGCATGAGCGAGCTGATATTACAGCATCAGGGAAAAGGAACGATGCGCGGTATATTGGTCGAGAAAGAATCGCCCAAGCAAACCTTCGAATTGGGCAATTACCTCATCACGGCCGATGCCTCTATGTCTCAATTGTTGGAAACATCCCCCGCCGGAGGATTAATTATCCGGTTGGGGAGCGACGAATACATCGTTATAGGAAGGAACCTGAACGTTCGTTTTGCGCCCAAGACGCCGGGCGATCTTCCCTTAATCGGCATTGATAAAGTGTACGAAGGCGTATTCCGAAACGGCGTCTGGACGCCCGGACGTTTGTTGAACGGAGACGAAACGCATTGTAGCACCTTTTCCGGAACAGGACTCAAAATGCCGGGCTTGAGCATACAGCGAATTACGTTGTACCGGTATAAGTAAAGAAAAGGGGGGCTGCCTTTGAAGACAGCCCCCTTTTCTTTTACCTAAGCTTCAGTACATCCCCTTCGGTGGGTATATAATCCTCTTTTTTCTTGTTTATTTTATACAACCTCTGCACTTGTATGCCGTATTTCTGCGAGATACTGTACATAGATTCGCCGATTTGCACCACATGGTCGTAATTAGGCTTATCCGCTTTTGTTTTCTTTTTTTCAAGATAAATGATATCCCCTTTTTGTAGCGGGAAATTTTCGGGCGCTTCGTTATATTTTCGGAGTACGTTTGTTGTTAAACCGGTATCTTCGGCCAATCGTTCAAAGGTATCATTGTCTTCGGCCAATACGTGGCGAAGTCCATGTTTCTCGTATACGGAACGTTTGATAACGAATGGCGTGGACGGTTTTTTATCGACAATCTTTTTCTCCGTCTTCACCGTCTTTCTCTCCGAATCGTACACATACAATTCGTAGTCTTCTATCAATTTAATGAGCGTATTTGCGTACGCGGGATTGGTAGCATAACCGGCCTCCTGAAGTCCCTTGGCCCATCCTTTGTAATTTTTAATATCCAGCTTGAAAAGGTTTGCATAGCGGGTTCTTCCGTTGAGAAAAAGAGAATGGTCCTCGTACGAACTTTCTACATTTTTGTATTTACGGAAACATTCGTTCTGCAAATCATCGTTGTGATACACTTTTTCTCCTTTCCATTCGGCATGGCATTTAATGCCGAAATGATTATTCGATTTCCGGGCCAACTCGCTTTGCCCGGCTCCCGATTCCAAAAGACCTTGCGCCAAGGTAATGCTGGCGGGGATGTTATACTCCTTTTGCTGTTGAATAGCCAGGTTGCAATATTGCTTAATATAATTCTCGTACGAATGTATTTTATTCTGGGGAGCGCCTGTAGAACGAAGCGATAGAACAAACACCAGAGCAATGTATAGAACAGTAGATTTCATTGTACGCAGGATGAGATTCGAACTCACACACCGTAACCGGCACTACCCCCTCAAAGTAGCATGTCTACCAATTCCATCACCTGCGCGTAAATTTTGTTCTTCTTTAGGAGTGTGCCCGGAACAGGACTCGAACCTGCACGTTCGCAAAAACACTCGCACCTGAAACGAGCGCGTCTACCAATTCCGCCACCCGGGCATTATTTTCGGGGACAAAATTAAACATTATATTTGAAACTGCAAGTAAAAGTTTTTTTATTTGGTAGATCGTCGCAAACATTGAATAAATGACCTGAAAAAAGGCTGTCTCTTTTCAGAAACAGCCTTTAACCAAACTCAAAAATCTGACGTTCTTTTTTTATGATTACCTTTCTGATGGTTAAATGTAGAAATGCCAATTTATTGCAAACTATTACTATATTTATCGCTTATGATAAAGCGAATAGTGTGCCAAAGTATGCAATTACTAAATAACACAAATATATTCCGCTTCAAATCAGACTTATTCAATATAAAGAAAAAATGTTTGCTGTCTTTTGCCCGCTTTGATAGATGTGGAATTATTCTACAAATGTGGAATTATTCCACATCTATTTGTCCGATAACCTTTGTTGCACAAGCAATGACGCCTTCAAGCGTTTGCAACCAAAGGGCATCGCTTAATGATTCATCATTCGCTTCCAATACCCTGAGTAGTTGCACCAGCGTATGAGCTTCCAACATGGCGAACAAAGGGATAAGTTTATGCGATAGTTTGGCGACCTGCGGGCGGTCTTTGCTTTTCAACGCTTCCTGCAAGAGGGCGATGCTCTTGTTTGTTTCTTCCGAAAAAGTCCGGAGTATATACGTTGATGCATCCTTGTCGTTTCCCGCAAAAGATGTAAGGGCGGCAAAGTTAAGCGGAGCTTCCGTTTGCGATTGCACAGAGAATAAGTTATTCAACAGCGTTATCAATTCCTCCACGGTAAAAGGTTTATTCAGGAAGCCGCTAAATCCGGCTTTGAGGTAATGGTCTTGTTTTTCGGCAAGGCTGGCCGACAACGCAATTACAGGAATACGTTCTGCATGGGCTATCTCTGAGGAACGAATATGTTCGAGCAAGGCATATCCATCTAACAGAGGCATTTGGATATCCGTCAAGATAACGTCGAACGAAGTAGAAGTTTTCAACAATGCAATGGCGTCGTTCGGGTTAGACAAGGCAGTAACATTGACATGATTGCGTTTCAGCGCCTCTTCTGTAAACTTGAGTTGCAGCATATCGTCGTCTATCACGAGGCAATTGATATTTTGTTTTGACACGACCAAAGACGTCGTTTTCTCATTTTTCGCAACAACAGGTTCTTCCTCGGAAAGCGGCAGGAGAAGTGATATGATAAATTCGCTTCCTTCGCCTACCGTACTGTTTAACGAGATAGTTCCTCCCATCAAGGAAACCAATTTGCACGTAATGGATAATCCCAGTCCGAAACCTTCGATCTTTTCGTTTTTTGCCAGGCGGGTAAACTCCTTGAATATTACCTCCCGTTCGGACTCGGAAATCCCCTGGCCTTCATCTTTTATAGATATGAAGAATCGCTTTTCTCCCGGTTCAGCCGGTTGGGAAGACACAATCAAGGATACGGCGCCTTCTGCGGTAAATTTTATCGCGTTTGAAAGTAAATTACCAACAGCCTGACGGATACGTATCGAGTCGCCGATACATACATCCGCTTTATGAAGGGATTCTGTTTGTAAACAAAAAGTCAATCCTTTTGCGTCGGTCAGGGGCTTATATTCGGAATAAATCTCTTCAAATAAGGCAAAGACATTGAATGGCGCCGGACGAATCACCACTTGTCCCGACTCCAAGCGATAGAAATCCAAAAGATCGTTTACCAGCGAAAGGATATGTCTCGACGAAACAGTTATATTTGCCAAATAGCGTTCTTGTTCATCCGAATGAGGCGACTGCTTAAGCAATTCCAGATAACCCAGTACCGAAGACAGTGGCGCCCGTATATCGTGACTTATCATGAGCATGAACATTTCGCGGCTTTGCAGCAAATCTTCGGCCAATTGTTTCGCCACTTCCAGTTGTCGCCTGTAAAACCGGCTTCTGGCTATATCGCGGAGTATCAAATAGAGGAAAAGCAAGACTATAATCAACGATACAGAAGCAATTATTGCTAATGATTTTGCAGTGTTACGGATAATTTCCTCTCTGTG
>JAISZY010000089.1 GCA_031284375.1 Tannerellaceae bacterium
TCCCTCCGAAAGGAGTGATGGTTTGGATTTTTCGTTGTATCTTTACGCCCATGTGCAAGTCTGTTTTGTGTATTCACATCACAAAAATAGGTGAAATCTTACACATATCAAAGCACTGGGTATATTATTTTATATCAGTGCTTTGTCTTTTTCTTTAAAACTCTTGGATGCGGATTTAAGGAATAATAAAAAGTTGGTTTATTGTAATATTATGTTTTCTCATTATTTTATAATTGCATTCCGCAATATGTGGAAATACAGAACGCAGTCGTTGATTGGTGTTTTCGGACTGGCGTTCGGGCTGGCCTGTTTCGTTACGGCGCTTTACTGGTTGCGTTACGAAACGATGTATGACAGTTTTTATCCTGATGCAAAACATATTTACCGTATCTATGCTGTAGAAAAACAATCGGGAAAGATAAACGAATGGGTTCCGCCAATTTTGGAAAGGATGCTGTACGAACAGTTTCCGGAAGTAGAAGTATCTGCCGGTTTTGTGATTTGGCCGGAAAAATGCAGCGCTGAAGGAATTCCATATATGCGACTGAACACGATGTATGCCGACAGCGCTTTTTTCGATGTTTTTCCGCAGGTATTTGTTAGTGGCGACGCCCGGCAACCTTTGCAAGTTCTAAACGACATTGTCATTACGGAAACGTTGGCTGTGCGTTTGTTCGGCGATGTGGACAAGGCTATCGGTCAACATATACAAAGTATAATGATCCCTAACTGGCCGCCCTACACGATTACTGCTGTGGTAAAAGATGCACCGCCCAACACCAATGTATCATTTGATGCCATCATTTTTCATGATGTAATAAAAGGTTTAAAATCTATCCCGGAGGAAGAGTCCTGGTCGTATTTCCAATTGCAAACGTATGTGAAGTTACATCCCCTTACAGATGTCAATGAACTGGCAGAACAACTGCTTGATTTTCCCTCCCGGTCGTACACAAACGCCAATTTTGAGGTACGGATAATGCCCATTGGCGACATCCGCCATCAGTTAAATGCAGACGCTTCATTTACGTTGAATTTCGTACGCCTGTTCATTGCGACCGGGATACTGTTGTTGTTCAGCGCGGTATTCAACTTCCTGAACCTGCATCTTGATCTTTTCCACCAGCGCATTCGCGAGTTACGCCTTCGTACGGTACATGGGGCTACGGGTGGGCAGCTCGTCGGGCAGATGCTCTTCGAGTTGACTTGCGCTATCCTTCCGGCTTTGCTGTTTGCCGGCGGCCTGATTCTCCTTGCCCGTCCTTCGTTTTCCGGACTGCTGGGTATTGAGATGGGAATCATGGAGTTGATCCGACTTTTCGCTGTTTGTGCAGCGGGGGTGATGGCGTTGATGCTGCCGATCGGTTTGATTTTCTTTGGGCGGTTGAGCCGGCTGGCCCTGCGTCCCCGGTCGGAAATAAAAACAACAGGGCAACCGGCCTTGCGGCGTATGGCAGTCACCCTGCAACTTGCCGTCAGTATTATCTTGATTGTCGCTGCATTGGTGGTAATGATACAAATGCGTTATGTTGATCGTAAAGATTTGGGATTCGACCGCAATGGAATTATACAACTGTCTGAGATTATGGATTATTCGAGAGGACGGAATGTGTGGACTGCACTGAAACATGAATTGGAAGCCATTCCACAAATTGAAAACTTTACGCAAACCTGTTTCGAGCCTAAACATAGCGCTCAACATAACGTTGCTTATCCTGAGATTCTGACCGAACTGGAATGGTCCGGGAAATCGCTCTACGAAAAGCCTGCTTTCCATACTATCAACGTTGATAGTCGGTTTGCCGAAACATTTGGGTTAAAAATGCTTATGGGAGGATGGTTTGACGAAAGTGAAACGCATAAAATCGTACTCAATGAGGAAGCCGTCCGAGTGATGGGGCTTAGCGAACCTGTAGGCACCACTATCCGTCTGCATCCCGAAAATAATCTTACTGTACCAATGGAAGACTACGAAATAGCAGGCGTGGTAAAAGATTTTCACACCCTGTCGCTACGAAGTCGTATCCTTCCGACTATCTTCTTTCCTTTTACCGAGACATACCTTTATACTACGTATATCCGTGTTGTACCTGGTCAGGATCAAGAAACCATACGTCAAATAAAGGCTATCCTTCCCGATATGGATGTTTCGATGGAAGATGTTAACCTGATGCCGCTTGGCGAATTGTACGACCATTTCAATCGTTCGGAACAGGTTGGTTTGAAACTGTTTTCCGTCTTGGCGACTGTTTGCCTGATGATATCATTGTTCGGTATTTATGCCATAGCTACTGCCTCCACTCAGCGTCGCCGCAAGGAGGTGGCCATCCGCAAGGTGATGGGCGCCGAAGCCGGTGATGTGGCCCGCCTGTTTTTCCGTGAACACACCATGCAGGTGATCATGGCAGGCGTTATTGCGCTTCCGGTGGCTTACTACGCGATGCTCCACTGGCTGCAAGGATATGCCTACCGTACAAATATCCCTTGGTGGTTACTGGCAGGAGTGATCACGGGAGTAATCGCTGTGGTTTTGCTCACCGTGTTTGGGCAAGTGCTGAAAGCAGCCAACCAAAACCCTGCGGATGTGGTGAAAAATGAGTAAAAATAATCACTACTGACCGACTAAAAAAACAGCGATAAAAAGGGCGGCCCTTGCAGGTCGCCCCAAAGTTGTAGTCGGTCAGCCGGTATTCAAACAAATAATCCAAATGCTCCCCCGTGCTGAATTTGACCGGTTAGTAAAAAAGAAGGGATGCGACAAATATTACAAGTCATTCAGCTCATGGGATGAGTTGGTAACCTTGCTGTTCGGGATATATTCGCGCTGTGATTCGATGGGCGAAGTATGCGACGGGATGAGAGCGCTGGGCGGCAAGTTGAATTATTTGGGCATGGACTGTGCGCCCGCCAAAAGTACAGTTGGCGACGGATTGCGCAACCGTAGCGAAGAGCTGTTCAGGGAATTTTACTTTAGGGCACCTCTAAAAACTCAGTATCTCATTAAGGATAATAAATATATTGTTGAACAGTAGGATATTATTATATATTTTCGCACATTTGCACATGAAAAAATTCAAGTGACATAAAGATTACGGTTTTTGGGGTCAGGATATCCGTTTAAGCAAGTTGAGTCACCTGGGCGATCCTCTGGAGAAATTGAACAAAGGAATTAATTTCGAGTTGTTCAGGGAACTTTTGGAAGATAAACTTAGTGAGCAATCGAAAGCTCCCGGAGGTCGTCCGCCTTGTGATTATGTATTGATGTTCAAGATATTGGATGCGAGTGTGCATGATTCCCGACTGCCATTGTAGGTTTCACGGTTTATAGCGGAGCAGTGATTTTCTTTAATTCGTATGTTTTTTCATACAGAAACCGGGCCAATTCTTTCTCGTCGGTTATCTGTTGTATTTCCGCCGCCGGGATAGGGGAGCCAATATAAACGTGAACGGTTTTACCTCGTTTATTAAACACTTCGGCTGGGATGCGGAGTGTACGTATTTTCCAGCTTATGGCGCCCAACCAATAGAAAAAGCGGGAGTTGTAAAAGTCGAAATAAACCGGATAGACCGGCACATTTGCCTTCCGTATCAGGCGTATCACGCTGTGTGTCCAGTCGATATCCCGTATATCTTTTGTTTCCTTGCGATAGAAGGAAATGGCGCCGGAAGGGAAAAATCCCATGGGGTGTCCTTCCTGCAAATGGGCTAAAGAAGTGCGTATACCGTTCACATTCGGGCGATTTTTTCCCTGATTACCGGAATCGGGTCTCACGGGTATAAAACTATCGCTCATGGCTCCGATGTGGCTGAGCACTCCGTTTACCATTACACGAAAATCGGGGCGAAGGGCTGTGAATATATCTATCAAGATAATACCGTCGAGCGAACCTACCGGGTGATTCGATACGGTAATAAAAGCGCCTTCGGGGAGATTTTCCAGCCTTTCTTTGTTATGTACCTCATATCGAATATTAATTAAAGGATCTTTCAGGAGGGCTGTTGTAAAAGCAACTCCTTTCAGGTGGCAATTATTGGCATGAACCTTATTTACTTTATCAATGCATACCCACTTCAATAACTTTTTTCCCAGAAAGGTTCCGAATTTACTTCTAAATAGTGTTGTAGCCTTCTGCAAATCAGAAATATCTATTACATTTTTTTTCATGGTGCAAAATTAATAAAAAGTCGCACACATTTTTTCATGTTTCTTCATAGTGATAAGTAAAATGATATTCAAAAAAAGGATTTCGTACGCGAAATAAGCCCATACGTAGCCTGTAAATAAGACAATAAATAAAATAACGGTGCGTCCATTGAATGTCATCAAATTGATACAAGTCATCAGTTTGCTGCTTTTCCGGCGGAAGCTTGTCCGTATATCTTGCGGGATATCATCGCCGTAAGTATCATGCAAAGAAGCAAGCATACGTTGCAGAGAAGGGGTTGCCTTTTCCTGAATAAATGTATACAACCGGTACAGCAGGTAGAATACCTTATTAAGCCCCGGCTTCATTTCTTTATGATGCGCTTTCACCTGCTCTATGGTCTGAAATTCACAACCTTTTTCCTTGCTGATAAAGTAGAGGTGTAATGTTTTGTAATAGTCCGTAATATTTGCCTGCCCCAAATGAGATAAGCCCGATACAACAGCAGCAACATAAAACCAAGATGTACCATATTGGTGCGATAGCCTGAAGGCTAATCCTACATAGATGAAGGTAAACCAAATATCGCCGGCAAGACCGTCTAAAATGCGCCCAATCGTTGATTTATTTCCCGAAAGACGGGCTAATTGTCCATCCGTGCAATCCAGAATATTTGCGAATATCAGTAAAAAAATGCCATACACATTATGCTCAATATCTTGAAAATGGAATAAGTAACCTGCCGAAGCTCCAACAAATATGGAGATAACAGTTACTATATTGGGTGTGATTGGGGTAGAACACAACATGCGAGCGATACAAAAGCCCAGTGGACGATAAAATATCCGATCTATAAGGTTCTCTGTCTCTATAGATTTTAGTGAAGCTTCATATTCTTTGTTCAACTCACCCATTAGCAAAATTATCTATACGAATAACCGCCGTCTGTAACGATTATCTCTCCATTAAAATAATTATTTTCAATCAACATCTTGTATACATCTGCTATCTCTTCCGGATCGGCAAAGCGCCTTAGGGCAATTTTATTTTCTATATTGTTCCTGATTTCGGCAGGTTTGTTTTTTTGCCACTCCGTATCTACAAAACCGGGGGCTACGGCATTGACTCGAATCTCGTATGGGTTAAGGAATTTAACCATATTTCTCACGATAGAATGTACTGCGCTTTTTGTTACTCCATAAGCCAGCGAAACCGAATGTGGTTGAATACCCATCAACGAACCGGTAAAGACCACACTTCCTCCTTTATTGATTAAACCTACGATACGCTGCAACAAAAAAACAGGGAAATGGACATTTCCCCAAAAGACTTTTTCCCATTCCTCTATCCGTATGTTTTCGAACGAGTCGCGACAAGTTAAACCTGCGTTAAAGACTACGGCATCCACGCGTCGATTACTCCACAGCAAACTATTATATATGAGGTTTATGCTCTGCCTGTCGGTAACATCCGCTTTCAGCAGGTGTACATCCGAAGTAAGCGTCTGTTTCAGTTCCTCGCGCGTATGGAACGCCGTATCTTCGTCGGAAGCATACGTGAGCAAGAGGTCATACCCTGCTTTCCCTAAAGAGAAAGCCACCGCCTTCCCTATACCTTTCGTCCCTCCGGTGATTATTACGTGTTTTTTCATACAATTTTGTTTTCCTACCGGATGGAAGGTTTTGCTTTTTGCTGCACCTGCAAATGTTCTTCGTATGAATCGTGTATGGTCTTTCTTAAATTAGAGGAAGATACGCCTGTTCCATAGGGGAAATAGAAGACCGTGACTCCTTGTTCTTCCAGATAATTGTATTTTCCGAACCAGTCATCACCAACCACAAAAGCGTCTATGTTCAGTTTTCTTACCAAATCCGTATGGTCGAGCGAATGTTGGGGAATCACGATGTCCGGTGTTTTCAAAGCCTCGATAATCTGAAGTCGTTCATTGAAAGGTATAATCGGCTTTGCTTTGTAGGACGTCACCAATTCGTCCGTGCTTACCCCTACAATCAGAATATCGGCCAAACTGCGAGCGTAATTAATCATCCGAAGGTGATTATAATGGAACATGTCAAATGTTCCGGAAGTATATACAATTGTCTTATCTTTAAACATATTTACCTTTCCATATTTGGAGCACAAACTTACGTAAACTTTTTATACCAGAAAAAAATTAAAGATAAAAACATCAGGCAAGATGCCTAAACACTCATTGGAGGGTTGAAAGAATACGTTTTAAAACGTTATGTTGTAAAACAGCAATAAAAGAACATGCAACATAAAAAATCATTTATCCTAAAATCCGCAATCAAATAACTTCAGAACTCCTATACCATCGCAAATTAAGTTGCGACCGATTTGTAAACTAATTTCAGGTCAGAGAATGGATATATTGTATCCGTATCATTCAAGATTCTACAAATACATTTCACC
>JAISZY010000203.1 GCA_031284375.1 Tannerellaceae bacterium
CTCCCCCTCCCCATGGCCGACCAAGTAAGGTGGGAGAACAAACGACTGCCGGCTACATACGCCAACTTCCTGATTGTAAACAATGCCGTATTCATGCCCTCCTACCTCTCGCCGAAAGACAAACAGGCTGCCCACGCGCTGCAAACCGCTTTCCCCAACCGGGAGATAGTACCCATAAATTGCCTGCCGCTCCTCAAACAACATGGCTCGCTCCATTGCGTAACCATGCAGTATCCTGCAAACTTTATACAATAATAATCCGTAAAACCATCGTAAGTGATGAAAATAGGTATCGTACAACAAACCAACGGCGGCAACAGAGCCGACAATATAGCGAAACTCGAAACACACATCCGGGAATGTGCACAAAGGGGGGCCAATCTGATTGTATTGCCCGAACTTCACAACGAACTGTATTTCTGCCAAACGGAAAACGTCGAGGTCTTCAACCGGGCCGAAACTATCCCCGGCCCCTCCACAACCTTCTTCGGACGGATAGCCGAAGCATACGGCGTAACTATTGTACTCTCCCTCTTTGAAGAACGAGCGCCCGGTCTCTATCACAATACCGCCGTAGCGCTGGATCCCAACGGAAACATCGCCGGATTGTATCGCAAGATGCACATCCCGGACGACCCGGCGTATTACGAGAAATTCTACTTCGCTCCCGGAGACCTGGGATTCCTGCCCATCCCCACCTCCGCAGGTCTCTTAGGCGTGCTGATATGCTGGGACCAATGGTTTCCCGAAGCTGCCCGGCTCATGGCCATGCGCGGAGCCGATGTGCTGATTTATCCCACCGCCATTGGCTGGGAAAGCAGCGACACGGCAGAGGAACAGCAACGTCAATGGGACGCCTGGCAAACCATACAGCGCGGTCATGCCATAGCAAACGGGCTGCACCTTGTTGCCGTAAATCGTGTGGGACACGAGGCCGATCCTTCCGGACGTACCAACGGTATCCGGTTCTGGGGAAGCAGCTTCGTGGCCGGACCGCAAGGAGAAATACTCGCCCAATTGTCTGCCGACGCAGAAGAAATCCAAGTAGTGGACATAGACCTCGGCCGAACCAAACAGGTGCGCCAATGGTGGCCTTTCTTCCGAGACCGCCGCACCGACGCTTACGAAGATCTGACGAAGCGTTTTCTGCGCTGAACGCCCGGCGCCTAAGACCTTAACCGGAACGTAACCGCTGTTAAGGGGATTGTTACAAGCCCGAAACCCAATTGCAACAATCCCCTTTTACTTTTGCCGTCGATTCAGAACAGATACGATAGATTCCGATGGCAAAAAAAACAATAGTATACGCATTTCTTCTCTTCCTCTTCTTCCTTTTTACAATAGGTACTCCGCACACGATGCTCTTTGCCCAGACGGGCGCCGTGGGCGGACATGTTACCGATGCCCAAAGTAAAGAACCGCTCATCGGAGCTACCGTTGTTTTGCAGGGAACGGCCACGGGAGCCGTGACCGATGCCGACGGATATTTCCGTATCGAGGGCATCCGACCGGGAGCTTATTCGCTATCGGCCTCCTACCTCTCGTACCAAACCGACAACCGGGCGGGGGTGGAAATATCCGACGGACAGGAAACCATCATCGACATTGCCTTGCGGGAGGCTAACGTGGAACTGCAAAACATCGCCGTTGTAGCCCTGAGACGTCTCAGTAGCGAGATGGCCGTGCTTCAGACCATACGCAACAGTTTGCCGGTAGCCAGCGGCATCTCGGCGCAACAGATAAGCAAAACGCAAGATAGCGACGCCGCCGAAGCGCTCCGGCGTATTCCGGGCATCACCCTTGCCGACGACCGTTTTATCGTTGTCCGCGGTTTGGCGCAACGTTATAATAATGTATGGCTCAATGAAGCCGCCACGCCTTCGGGCGAAACCGACAGCCGGGCGTTTTCTTTCGATGTTCTCCCAACGTCGCTCATCGACTATATGATGATTTTCAAAAGCCCCTCGGCAGAGTTGCCGGCCGATTTTTCCGGTGGCTTCGTGCGCATCTCCACCCGAAACATCCCCGAAGGGAATACCTTTCAGGTTGCCTGGCAAACGGGATACAATACGCAGGCTTCCTTCCGAAACTTCCAATTGGCCGAAGGATATGCCGCCGATTACTTTGCCTCCGGAGCCGCCGCCCGGCGACTCCCCGCCGATATGCCCGCTCATCTGAACGATGTGTCTACCGCCGAGGCCGCCAACCGTACCCAACAAATCAACACCGGATGGAAGGTGAGAAACTTCACAGCCTTGCCCGAACAAAAGTTAGCCCTCACACTGAACCGCTCCTTCACCATAGGGAATACGAAGATTGGCAATATCACCAACCTGAACTACGCCACGGGATACGATTACTTCGAAACGGAAAACAATAACTACCTTTCTTACGACAGCAAAAACGACCTCTCTTCCTATCGCTTCCGATACAACGACGTACAATACCGCAATACCGTAAAGGTCGGCGCCCTGTTCAACTGGTCGCTCGTAACGGAGAACAAGAAGTTTGAACTGCGCAACTTCTTCAACCGGAGAGGTACCGCCTCGCTCTCCCAGCGACAAGGAACCGATTATTATTCGGACGAAGACATCCGCCGGTGGGAATCCATCTACACCTCGCGCACTACATACTCCGGACAGTTGAGCGGCAGTAATCAATTCCGCAACAACGCCGGCAAAGCCGACTGGACGGCAGGCTATGCCTATGCCAATTACAGCGAACCGGATAGGAAAGACGTAAAATCTACCCTCCACACCCACGGCGGCGAATCGCGCTATTACGTATCCGACCCCACCCGGTATTACCAGGACTTGAGCGACCATAGCGTTTCGTTCTCTACCAATTACGAACGCCCCTTCTTCTCCGCCGCCCGCTTCTCCCCCACCCTGCGGGCCGGTATGTACGGCGAATACAAAGAGAGAACATTCGCCGCCCGACGGTTTATATACAATCTATTGGGAAGCGGATACAACCGCTACGCCGACTGGGAATATACCTCCGTCTTCCCGAACGAAAACATAGCGGCCGATAAAATATACCTGAAAGAAAGCACCAACAAAAGCGACGCCTACAACGCCGGCCAAACCTTAGGCGCCGCTTACCTGTCGGCCAAACTCAACTACGGCAAGAAGTTAGACATAGACATGGGTATGCGCATGGAATACTACGGACTGAAGTTGAACGGCTACGAATCCGACGGCATCAAACCCGTAGCCATCGACGAATCGGCCGCCGACTGGTTCCCGTCCGTCCACGTAGCCTACAACTTCCACCTGAAGCATCTGCTGAGGCTCGCGTACGGACGTTCGGTGAATCGTCCGGAATTTCGCGAGATTGTGCCCTACGTGTATTACGACTTCGCCCTCAATGCCAACCTCTCCGGTATGCCCGGACTGAAGAACGCTTATACCGACAACCTCGACATGCGCTACGAGTTCTACCCCTCCCCCACCGAAACGCTTATGGCCGGCGTTTTCTATAAAAGCTTCCGCCATCCGATAGAACAAACATACAACGAAGCCGGCTCCGGACTGCAATATACCTACCACAACGCCCAGCGCGCCGAGGCCTGCGGAGCAGAAATAGAACTGAAGAAACAACTCGGCTTTATCGGCCTGGAGAAATTCAACTTCGTCTTCAACGCCGCCTATATATACAGCCGGGTATACTTTCCCGAAGGCTCCTTTGAACGCGATCGCCCCATGCAAGGCCAATCGCCCTACCTCCTCAACGCCGGCCTCTTCTATCAGCACGACGAAAAAGGACTTTCGGCCTCGCTGCTCTACAACCGCATCGGCCGGCGTATCGAAAGCGTTGGCGTGCCGATGCAAAACCCCAACGACGACATACCGGATATATACGAGATGCCGCGCCACTCGGTAGACTTCTCGCTCTCCCAAAAAATAGGCTCGCATCTTGAGATAAAAGCAGGCATAAAAGACCTCTTCAACGCAAGAATCGAATACAAGCAATTTCTTGTCCTCACCGACCCGGCTACGCACCGCAAGCGGGAAGTGGAACAACTCGTTCGTAGTTTCCGTCCCGGAATGACGGCAAACATAAGCCTTTCTCTGAAGTTTTAGTTTACACACATTTATACGATTATTACTTATGAACAAATTCGGATTTAAAACAATCATGGTCGCCCTCTGCGCGGCGGCAACATGCGCCTTTTTTTCGTGCGATGACAAAGAAAACGAACCCACAGCGGTAAAGGTAACAGGCGTTAGCCTCGATAAAACCTCGGCCGAACTGGAAACAGGCGCCACGCTTACACTCACGGCCGCCGTAACGCCGGCCAATGCCAACGACAAGACGGTAAGTTGGACATCGTCGGCCGATGCCGTGGCAACCGTTAATGCAAGCGGACTTGTAACGGCCCTATCGGCCGGAACGGCAACGATTACCGTAAAAACAACCGACGGCGCCTTGACCGCCACCTGCGCCTTGACCGTAAAAGAAGCCGCCGCGCCGGCTAAGGCCGTGACGCTGGAAGGAGAAATTACGGCCAATCTTACGCTCCGCGCCATCGACACCCATACCCTCAAAGGGTTTGTGTACGTAACCGACGGCGTAACCCTTACCATCGAACCGGGTACGATTATCAAGGGCGATAAAACCACCATGGGGTCGCTCATCGTAGAACGAGGCGGTAAAATCATCGCCGAAGGAACAGCCCAAAAACCCATCGTCTTTACTTCCAATCAACCCAAAGGCGCACGTAGCTACGGCGATTGGGGCGGAGTGATTCTCTGCGGAAAAGCTCCCACCAACAACACCACCGAACCGCAAATAGAAGGAGGCCCCCGCACCAAATACGGCGGCACAGACCCGGCCGACAATTCCGGCATCCTTAAATACGTCCGCATCGAATTTGCCGGGTTCCCCCTCGAACCCAACAAAGAAATCAACGGCCTCACCATGGGCGGCGTAGGAAACGGAACAACCATCGAATACGTACAGGTATCCTATTGCGGCGACGATTCGTTCGAATGGTTCGGCGGCACCGTCAATGCCAAGCGCCTGATTGCCTATCGCGGATGGGACGACGAGTTCGACACCGACTACGGATATTCGGGCAAACTGCAATTCCTCCTCGGCGTACGAGACCCGAAACATGCCGACACCTCCAAGTCGAACGGATTTGAGTCGGACAACGACGCCCAAGGTTCCGGCAATACGCCGCTCACCACGCCCATCTTCTCGAACGTAACCCTGATAGGCCCGCTTTACGGCGCTTCGGCCGACAAGGCGCAAGACGACATCCTCTACAACACCGAAGACGCGGCCAACGGAGCCAAGGGCGGTCAGTTTCAGGCGGCGATGCACATACGGCGCAACTCCTCGCTCCAGGTCTACAACTCCCTGTTTACCGGATGGCCCTACGGTCTGTACTTAGACAAATCCAACGAAGGAGCGGTAGTAAAACACGTACTCTTTGCCGGTATGTGGAAGAACTTCCAGAACAGCGACAGCGAAACCTATTTCCACACAACGGCCTTGGGCAATGAAACCCTGGAGTCGACCCACAGCCTCATCGCCGTCAACGGCGACTACGCCTCCGTGGTAGCATCGCAGATAAGCGGAGCCGACTTTGCCGACGCCTCCCTGAGCGATGCCTTCTTCGAGAAAGTAGGATACAAAGGCGCCTTCGACGGCACAAACGATTGGACAGCCGGCTGGGCTAACTTCAACCCCAACGATACAGACTATTAAACCCACCCTGTTTTTATAACCCCAAGCGCACGAAAGGTCCGGCAATAACCTTCCGTGCGCTTTTTGCGTACATAATATAATGTATATATTTGCCGGCAAATTACTATGTTTATTCACCTCTTTACCTTTGGGGCACCTCTAAAAACAATGAACAATAATAAACTACTACCCTTCCTGCTGATTCTCTCCCTCTATTGGAGTTGTACACGGAATGTAACGGAGAAGCATCATACCGGAAATAATCCGGTGGATGTTCGCGACAAAGTGGAGGAGATTCCCTTGGGAAACATTGACATCAGCAACCTGAATGCGCTCTATCTGATAGATGATTTTCTGTTGATACGGGATTGGAAATCGCCGGAAAACCTTGTCTATGTATTTGATAAAAACACGTTCCGCTTCATAGCAAATATTATTCCCCGCGGACAAGGCCCCGGCGAAATCGCCAATATCGGACATATTGCCGTAGACGAAGCCCTTCGCAGATTCTATGTAACCGACAATGGCAAGCAGGAAGTCTTTGCCTACCCCATAGACAGTATCCTTGCCGATGCGGACTATATCCCGGAAAAGAAAGCAACAATCAACGTTATGCACAACGGATCTTTCCCCGACAAATACCAATATATCTGCGACACATTGTGTATCGGCTTGATGGTAGAACGGTCGGAAAGGTCAAGAGCCGACCAATATGTGGGAAAGTGGAATATGCAGACAGGTAAAATTACGCCAATGAAATACGAACGCATTCAAGCGGATAGGAGCGCATCGCCCAAGCGTATTGCTTTTGCCGCTTCGGAAGAGCATAATTTATATGTGGAAGCCTATCAGTCTTACGATTTGCTTACAATTTGTACCCTCAACGGAGAATTACGCTACAATATCTACGGCCCTAAGTGGAGCAGCCGCAAATTGCGCTCTAACAGGATAGCCTATTACGATTTACCGGCTTTTGTGGGCAATCAAATCGTTGTTCTCTATCTGGGGGGCGACCAATATACGGCCGATAGACAACATGCCGTCTATCCCTCCCAATTTCGTGTTTTCGACCTGGATGGCAATTATCTGAAAACGCTGGAAACAGGCCATCAAATCGCCGGCTTTGTTTACGACAAAGACAACAACCGCATCCTAATGAATCTCGAACACAACGATATCCAATTTGCCTGCTTGCCATTAGACGGGTTGCAATAAAAAAATTCCCGCCTTCCGAATCATCGGAAAGCGGGAGCGGAAAAAGGATAATTTTAAATATAAAAACCGTATGACATCCGTCGACACATCCAGGGTATGGATGGTAAGCAATTGCAACACGGCGGCGAAGATATACACTTTTTTTTTATCTTCCACCTGTCGAACGTATGTTTTACAGCAGGAATACGCAAAATTATCCCCGTCGATTGCAGGAGCGTCAAAGGTTCAGGCCTATGAGGGCACTGCGATTGCAGGAGCATCAAAGGTTCAAGCCTATGACAGCACTGCGATTGCAGGAGCATCAAAGGTTCAAGCCTATGATAGTAGTGCGATTGCAGGAGCATCAAAGGTTCAAGCCTATGAGGGTAGTGCGATTGCAGGAGAGCAAAAGGTTCAGTCCTATGACAGTACTGCGATTGCAGGAGAGCAAAAGGTTCAAGCCTATGAGGTCGCTGCGATTGCAGGAGGACAAAAGGCTCAGTCCTATGATGTCGCTGCGATTGCAGGAGAGCAAAAGGTTCAGTCCAATGATGTCGCTGCGATTGCAGGAGAGCAAAAGGTTCAGTCGAAAGGAAAAATAAGAATCAACGTCTTTGCGAGGGCAAAGCCCGAAGCAAGCCGGAATAGCGCACCTCGTCATTGCGAACGGAGTGAAGCAATCCAGCTCCCCCACGCACCTCTGGATTGCTTCACCCTTCGGGTTCGCAATGACGCCGCCGCCGTCACAGTGCGTAGCCTGAGGGATAAACCCTTATCTCCCCAAAGCTCCCTTAGTAGCCAAAGCGACGCAACATATTTCTGCCCTTATTCCCTTATTATACTGCGCGCGGCACAGTTTTGTGCATTGCTTGCCTTTTTCCCGTCAGTTAAAACTGACGGCTATCAGGTTGAATTGGGCTAAAGCCCGCTAAAGTAATTTATAATTATACTGCACTCGGGGTATTGTTTTATGCATAAAGAGGTGGTCGGTGGTTAGAATATAAAGTGCAACAGAGCCTCTGCAGGGCTTTAGCCCAATTCTACCCACATTGCCGTCAGTTTTAACTGACGGAAAAGAAGATGCTCTTTTCTATGCCGGCAAGCAATGCACAAAACAATACCGCGTGCAGTATACATCCTGTTGCATCCTGAAATAAGGGAATAAGGGAAGAGGTTTCGGGGAGGATTTCTGTATGCTACTAAGGGAGCTTTTCTGAAATAAGGGTTTTATCCAAAGCGTCATCCGCCGCGTCATTGCGAATAATTTTGGCGACAACAACCAAAAGCCCTATCTTTGCGGAACACCATATATAGGAAATTTGATATGAAAACGGAAAAAGTCCGCTGTCTCATTCTCGGCTCAGGGCCGGCAGGATATACGGCAGCCATTTATGCCTCGCGCGCCAATCTGAATCCCGTACTTTACGAAGGTATTCAGCCGGGAGGTCAGCTTACCATTACCACCGAAGTAGAGAACTTTCCCGGCTATCCGCACGGCGTAACCGGCACGGCGCTGATGGAAGACCTGAGGCAACAAGCCGCACGCTTCGGAACCGATATACGCGCCGGCATCGCTACGGCGGCCCATCTATCCGCTTCGCCCTACCGGATTACGATAGACGGCGAACAGACGGTGGAAACCGAAACGCTTATCATCGCCACAGGCGCTACGGCCAAGTACTTAGGATTGGCCGACGAGCAGAAGTATGCCGGCCAAGGGGTTTCGGCCTGCGCTACGTGCGATGGGTTTTTCTATCGCAAGAAAACCGTAGCCGTAGTAGGCGGCGGAGATACGGCTTGCGAAGAGGCGCTCTACCTCTCGTCCCTTGCCGCGAAGGTCTACCTGATTGTACGCAAAAATTATTTGCGGGCTTCTATGGCGATGCAACAAAAAGTACGGGAGACCCCGAATATACACATATTGTTTGCACATAACGCCATCGGCCTGTACGGTGAGAACGGCGTGGAAGGCGTCCACTTGCTCCGCAGAAAAGGAGAGCCGGACGAAGAACAGGTATCGCTCCCTATCGACGGGTTCTTCCTGGCCATCGGTCATACGCCCAACTCCGGCCTCTTTAAGGAATGGCTCGATACGGACGAAACCGGATACATCCAAACCCTGCCGGGCAGTCCCTGCACCAAGCTGCCGGGCGTATTTGCCGCCGGCGATGTGGCCGACCCGCATTACCGTCAGGCCATTACCGCGGCGGCGTCCGGCTGCAAAGCCGCTATGGAGGCCGATCGCTATCTGTTGGCCACGAAATAGCCCTACGCATGAAGAGAACGTCTCTACTTATCCTTTTCTTCCTTCTCCTGTTGCCGGCCTACGCCGCAGATGCTCCCAAAAGAGAAATACGCGCCGTTTGGATAGCTACGCTTTTCGGCATGGACTGGCCTGTCGGGCCGGCCTCGAACGAAGCCGGGCGTTTGGCTCAGCAAAAAGACTTGTGCCGTAAATTAGACCTGTTGCAGGAGGCCCACTTCAACGTTGTATTCCTCCAGGTACGTTTGCGGGGAGATGTTATCTATCCGTCGGCCATCGAGCCGATGAACAGAATCTTTTCCGGCCGTCACGGCGCAAGCCCCGGCTACGACCCGTTGGATTTTGCCGTAAAAGAATGTCATAAACGCGGCTTAGAGTGTCACGCCTGGTTTATCACGTATCCGTTAGGCTCGATGGCCGACGTGCGAAGCAAAGGAAAAAACTCGGTCGTAGCACGCCGTCCCGAACTGTGCAAGCTCTTTCACGGAGAATGGTACCTCGACCCCGGTCTGCCCGAAACGTCGGACTATATCCTCACCTTGGTGCGCGAGCTGCTGAAGAACTACGACGTAGACGGGATTCACTTCGACCGTATCCGCTACCCCGAAAATGCGGAAGGATTTCCCGACGGAGAATCCTACGCCAGATACGGCCCCCCCCATAGTGTGAGGGCGTGGCGACAGGAAAACATCAACCGGATGGTGAGGCGTATATACAACTGGGTGAAACGCTATAAGCCCTGGGTGCAGGTAAGCGCCTCTCCTTTGGGAAAATCTACTCCTCTGGAAGAAGTGCCCAATGCCGGCCTCACAGCCTTCGACGTGTACCAAGACCCCATCGAATGGCTGCGCGAACAGAAGGTAGACCTGATGGTTCCCATGATGTATTACCGGGACAGTTATTTCTATCCCTTCGCCAATCATTGGATGGCCAACCGGAACGGGCGACTCTTAGCGCCGGGACTGGGCGTGTACAAACTATCGGGCAATGCCGACTGGACATTGAAGGATATAACGTCTCAAATAGACTACATCCGTTCGCTGCACGCCGACGGGATTACGTTCTTCCGCGGGATGCAGGTATTCCGGAATACCAAAGGAGTGTACACGGTATTGAAGGATAAATATTTTAAGTACCCGGCGCTGCTTCCCCCGCTCACGTGGCTGAGCAAGCAAAGACCCGCGGCGCCTGTAAATGTACGCATCGAACGACAGGGCGAGAGGCTCAGAATCTCTTGGGAGATGCCGGAGAACACGGAAGAAGAGCCGGCCTCGCTGCGATATACGATATATTATTCCCGCATGGGCAGCGTGAATACTACGATGCCTCAGAATATACTGGTGTCGGGCATTCCGGATTCGGAGATTTATCTGACAATCGACACGGAAAGGGAACAAGAATTATCGTTCCGTATCTCGGCCTCGAATCGCTATCATATCGAGAGCCGTCCTTCGCGGGAGACGTATTATTATCTTACGGATTACGAACGGTAGCCCACTGCTGTTGGTAGTAATCATATCGCCCGATTATTTCTCTCACATACTCGCAGGTTCCCCGTCCGCGGAAATAACCGAACCGGCATACGGAGTCGTTGTAGAACTCCGGTTCTTGTTTCAGCAGGAGGTATTCGGCCACGTGGTCTTCCCAAACGGAAGGGTTTTTCCCGTATTTCTCGGCCAATCGTTGGGCATCGTATATATGTCCGATGCCGGCATTATAGGAAGCCAAGGTAAATTTTATTAATTCCGCGCTGTCGGTTATTTCGCCCAATCCTTTGCCGAAGCGCTTCAATACTTCCACGCCTGCCCGGATATTGACCTCCGGATTCAGCAAATCCCGTAGAGGTATCCTGAGCGTTGCCGCCGTGCCGGGCATAATGCCCATCAGTCCCTGCGCGCCGGACCAGGATATTTCCGTATTCCTGAAATGCGATTCCTGATACGATAAAGAAGCCAGCAGAAGCCAGTCCCATCCCAACTTCCCGGCATATTTCCGGAAGAGGGAATCGTAGGGCGATATATGGCCTTGTTTTATTTGGGGGGCGCTGAGTTCCTGCGCTCTTTTGCTGAGTTCGAAATACCGTTTGGCCGTGGCCCGGTAGGAATGTGTACCTACGTTATCGGAAGCCCATTGATTGATAGCTTCGGCCAAGAGGGGGGCGTTTTTCCGGACAATCCAGGACGAGCGTTGTTGAAAACTTATTTTCAGACGGGCATCGATATTGCCGAAGTAGGTTTTATTGAGGCGGGCTATTTTATCGTCGGCAACGGTATAGGGGATTTGTCCGGTGGAGACCATTTCTATCAAGTCTTCGGAAGTAATATTCCCGCTCATTTCATGAATCCGGATGCCGCCCCCCAATTCGATGTTCAGGTTCCGGAGGCGATGATGATAAGGAGTTCCGGACCTCACGTATACATCTTTCCCTATCATATCGGTTACGTCTTTGAGCAGAGGAGTTTTCCGTCCGGTAGATTGCACAAGCGCCTGACTCGACAAGGTTTCCCGTCCGCAGTACAGCGTATGGCGTTTCAGGTCTTGGCTGAACACCATAGGATAAGCCACTACGTCTGCTTCGCCGGCTAAGAGCATTTCGAGCAAATGGGGCTGGCTTTCGGCTACTTTTATCTCCAGCTTTAGCCCGTGAGCTTCGGCAAAGTTGCGGATTAGTTCGTACTCGTACCCCATCGGCTCCATCCGGTACAAGAAATAGGAAGTGGAACTGTATAGCGTCGCGGCCGTGAGAAGTCCTTTATCCATCAACTGCGGGAAATCTTCTCCCACAGGTTCCTGCGGCCGGGAAGTCGACTTAGGAAAACAACCGCCGAGCAGCGTAAGGCATAGAGCGCAGAGAAGATAAAATGATTTATGCGTCTTCATGCTTGGTTAAAAGAACTACATTCTCTACATGGTGCGTGTGTGGGAACATGTCTACCGGTTGCACTTTCTTTACGGCATACGATTCGTTCAGCAGACTCAGGTCTCTGGCCTGGGTGGCCGGGTTGCAGCTTACGTACACAATCCTGCGAGGCGAAGCCGAGAGAATAGCCCGAATCACATCCCCATGCATACCGGCCCGCGGAGGGTCGGTGACGATTAATTCCGGTGAGCCGTGCTTGCGGATAAAATCCGTTGTGAGGATATCTTTCATATCTCCGGAAAAGAAGAGCGTGTTGTGAATATTGTTCAGCGAAGCATTCAGGCGAGCATCTTCGATGGCTTCGGGAACGTATTCAATGCCTATCACCTGTCTTGCCTGCCGGGCGATAAAGTTGGCAATCGTACCCGTTCCGGTGTAGAGGTCGTACACCAATTCGTTGCCTTGCAGTCCGGCAAAGCGGCGTACTACTTTGTACAGTTCGTAAGCCTGGAGGCTGTTGGTCTGGTAAAACGATTTGGCGCCGATACGGAAGCGGAGTCCTTCCATCTCTTCTATGATATGATCTTTCCCCCGGAAGACGAAAACTTCCCGGTCGGTAATCGTATCGTTGCACTTGTTGTTGATGATATACAGCAGCGAGGTTATTTCCGGAAAAGTATCGGCCAGATGCGACAGCAGCCTTTCCTGCCGTTCCGTGTCTTGGTAGAAAAAGACGAGAATCACCATCACTTCTCCCGTTGTTGCCGAGGTTCGTATAAGCAATGTACGCATGAATCCCGCCGGATTGCGCAAGTTGAAAAACGGATATCCTTCGTGACGGAGGCAATACTCCTTCACGCTGCGGCGTATCCGGTTGGATATATCGTCTTGCAGATAGCAGGTTTCTATGTCCAGCACTTTGTCGAACATGCCGGGTATGTGGAATCCTAAGGCGTTCATGTTGTCGAAATGTTCGGAAGACTGTATTTGTTCTTC
>JAISZY010000215.1 GCA_031284375.1 Tannerellaceae bacterium
GGTTGGGGTGTTCGCCGAAGATGCGTTTGAAGACTAAGTCGTTTTTGGGATCAAGATAGTGTGCCATCGCTTGTTCTTTTGTTGATTACAGGTACAAATGTAACGTAATTGCCTCTCCGATGCAAATATCTATCCATCGGAAAAAAAAATAAAAAAAAGAGTTGGAAAATGACGGCTATGTAAAATACTTTAGTACATTTACACGCGATTTTTATCCATACGATTCGTAATTTATAATTCATCACATCATGAGGGAATCCCCCCGAAGCACGGAGGGATTCCCCAGAGGCCGGGAATATTTCCCGGAGGAACATGCGGCAATAAACACTTTACTCATTTATAATATTTTCTTTATTGAGTTTACAAAAGTAATTATATCTTGGATAATAGATGCACTAAATGATTACCTTTACCGCGAAAATAGGTAATTTTTTTTTTTAATCATCAAATCAACTTCTTATGAAAACTTGGATTCTTATTTTTTTTGCATGTGTGATGGCGTTTCCTGTGTGCGCACAGGATAAAAGTTTCTACGACTTCACGGTTCAGACCATTGGAGGGAAGCCTCTTTCGTTGTCGGAATTTAAAGGTAAAAAGGTATTGGTCGTCAATGTAGCTTCCAAATGTGGACTTACTCCGCAGTATAAACAATTGCAGGAGCTGTACGATAAATATGGAAAGGAGAACTTTGTGATTGTCGGATTTCCGGCCAATAACTTCGGCCGGCAGGAACCCGGTACAAACGAAGAAATACAGGAGTTTTGTACTCTCAACTATGGCGTAACCTTCCCCATGATGGGCAAAATATCCGTGAAAGGAGACGATATCGCCCCCTTATACGGTTGGCTGACACGGAAAAATGAAAACGGGAAACAGGATGCCGAAGTAACCTGGAATTTCCAAAAATTCCTCATCGACGAGAATGGGAACTGGGCCGGGGTCTTTGAACCCAAAACGCTGCCTACGGCTCCGGAGCTTGTCCGGTGGATAGAGGAGTAACGACCCTCGGCGGAGAAGCCGGCAGGTTTCGTGGTTTAACCAAAACCTTTTTTACTTCACTTCTTCTTCGTCCTCTTCGTCTAAGAATGTACGACAACTTAGATAGTCGGTCGGTTGAAGATAAGGATGTTGTTCAAAACTAATTTCGGCAAACAGGGGGATTTCTTCTATATCTTTCTCGTTGAGCAGAGACTTATTCAACGGAGTTTCGGCCACACACACTCGTTTGTACGGCTCTGTTGCCCAATCGTTCGGAGAATGGTTGTAGACAAAAAAGCCCAACTCATTTATGGTAATTCTATTATCGCTGCCATCGTCTGCATACAAGCTGAAGGGGCAGGCTTTGGCAACGACTTTATTTTTTATAGCATCCTCGATTTTCCATTCCTCCTGCCAAGTGCTGCACAGTAGATACACCGGTTTGTGGGGAGAAAGTTGAAGCGCAAAATCATCCGCATGTACAAAATATTTTTCCATATCCAAGTCTTCCCACGTATACCCTTCGTTCAGTATTACGATACAGCCGTCGGTCAGCCATCCGTCCATGACCCTTTCTGTGGAGCGAGCCGTGCATCGGTCTATCAGCCGGTTCAGGGTTTGTTCGTTCAGGAACAGTTGGCGTAATCCTTTTTCGAGAGGAATCGTATGTTTTAAAAAGAAATCCTCCCATGCGGTTTCACGCTCTACCTGTATGGGGAGCGCGCCTTCGCCGCATGAATTGAAAAGTCCTACATTTCCTTTTTCATCTACGGCAAACCAATCGGTATCCATGCTGTGGCCTGCGGGATAATCTACTATCTTTTGCATCCGATTATTTCAAGAAAGTTATTAAAGGTTTCCGCTATGTATTTCAATTCGGGATGTTCCAATGCAAGCTCCAAACCTCTGGGTTGGCTTACAAGATTCTGTAGTTTTTCCCATAAAAATGCCACATCTTCTCCATAATGATTCACCAGAAACTCTCCCTGATAGTTGGATTTATCTTTGGAATATTTATCTATTTCCTGAAAGGCGCTTTTAGAGCGTCCTAATACCTTTTCCGGAGTTTCCGTATTACGATTGGTAAGTTTGGTTCTCATTACCGCCTCGACAACGATTGCTTTTACTGCCTCGACAATGATTGCCTCGACGGAGAATCCCTTATAATCCTTATTTTTCTTGCATCCGAGATTTTCAAAATCCTCTTCCGAAAGAGGGGTAAGAAATACGCTTTTCACAGATATATCCGGTAGCGCTTTCTTAGCCTTTTTTATTACGTCGGATATCCGTTCATGGAAGATTTCCAAAAACACAATATCATTTCCGGATAACTCTTCACGCAACACATCAAAATCAATTCCTTGTTCCTGTTCATGTACGTTAAACACCATAAGTTTTGGAGATGCCTGTCCCCGAAGCGACCCTTTTTCTCTAAAATGATACGTCACGCCGTCTATTTCGTCGGGTCTTTTATCCCTGTCTGAATATAGCACATGTTTTACTATATCCTTTTTGACGCTCTTCATATAAGCAAATAACGTTTTTGTAAGCGGTCCTTTTCCTACGCCGCTCGGTCCGGATAGCAGTATCAGCCTACCCTTGTTTTCATTTGTACTTTCCATTGTCATATTATTAAGTTAATTCCGCAAATCTACTAAAACCGGTCCATATAACCAAAGCCCTCATTCCGGCAGGTTTTGAAGGTAATGGTACGCAGGGCATCCGTTATTCCCTTGTAAGAAATGGTTTCCATCGCCGCCCGGCTTGGACTGTAGGAGCAAAAGCTTACGCATTTATCCCACGAAACGGAAACGAAACGTTTGCTTGGCCGGCATACGTTCAGGCAAGTGGGCGCCTGAAAAGGTTTGTTGCCCGCCACTTCGGCCACTTCCTGGGGAGAAGGTTGCAAATTGTATTTCCGGGGAATCAGAATCACCTCGTTCCTGCTGATTCCATTCTCCTCAAGTAGGCAAAACAATCGCTTGGCGGCCGGGATTTTATTGGAAGATATCAATAGATTTACTCCCGCCCTGATTCCTTCTTTCTTCAGGAGGCCGATAAAATGCAATGCGGCACAGGTTTCTTCGTCGTTTTCGGGATTGTGGACGGTAATATGGATTTTGTCGGGTTTGTTTTGCATCAAGGCATCCCATGTCCTACTGTTTTGCAGCGGGATGCCGTTGGTCGTAACGCTCACAAAGAGTATAGGAGTAAGGTTGGCGATGATGTAGAAAATACCCGGATATTCAAAAGGCTCTCCTCCGCCCAGCGATACCGCCTTTAAGCCGTTTTCGGCACAATCGCGCATCAGGCGCACCACTTCGTCCGGTTGCCACACTTCGCCGCCGGCTCTATGGCTGCCGTTGTAGCAGAAATCACATTCCTTGCTGCAACGATTGCTTATATCTATGGAAATACGCATAGTGAAATTGATTTTATGTGTAACAGATTTTATACCGTAAATATAGTCGTATTCCGGGAATCAACAAAAATACCCTACTCATGGTATTTCGGTGAGTAAAAAGCCATCTAATTTTGCACCGAAATTACTTTATGTATAATCTAAATAAATCAATTATGAATTATTCAACAAACCAAGGCGAGGGGTTTTCAGGCCTCGCCGGCAGGATAACATCCTTTGTTCGCGAATTTTTGTCATCTATAAACGTAACTATCCATAGACCTATCCGAATGTGTTGTTGTTGTTGATCTTTTTTTTATTCCTTTTTTCATTTAACAAACTCTATTTATTATTCCTTTTTTAAAATCAAACATGAAACATTTTCTTTTCTCTTTGTTGGGACAACTATTGTTGTTCTCCACACTCGCCTACGGCCAAACGGTTCTGAAAGGCGTTGTTATAGACGAACGAACCGGTGATGCGATTATCGGCGTTACCGTTTTGCAGAAATCTACCACCAATGGCGTTGCAACGGATATCGACGGCGCTTTTCAACTAAACATACAGAGCGCTTTGCCCGTCACGCTGGTGGCGCGTAGCCTCGGCTATCGCTCGCAAGAAATAGCGGTATACGAAGCAAACGAAACCATCCGTATTTTGCTGAACGAGGATATCAACCTATTGGAAGAAGTCGTTGTAACCGGTTTGGCAACCCGTACCAAACGCGCCAATCTGGCCAACGACGTGACATCCATTTCTTCCAAAGAATTGGTAGGAACCATCACGCCCGAAACGATAGACAATGCCCTTTACGGACGAGTTCCCGGCGCCAGCGTCCGCACCAACAGCGGAGCGCCCGGAGGAGGCATCTCCATACAGTTGAGAGGTATCAACTCCCTCCAAGGCGCATCCCAACCTTTATATATCATCGACGGAGTATATCTGAATAACGATGTGCTGAGTACGGGACGCTCTTCGCTAACCAGCGCCGGACAAGGAGGCGGCGAAGACGATGCCTCCAACCGCTTGGCCGACCTGAACCCGGACGATATCGAAACCATCGAAGTACTGAAAGGCCCTTCCGCTTCCGCCATCTACGGAACCAGAGCCAATGCGGGCGTTATCATCATCACAACCAAGAAAGGCAAGGAAGGCAAAACGCAGGTTCGTTTCACGCAGGAAGTAGGATACGCCGAACTGTCCAAACACCTCGGCGCCTCCACGTGGGACGAAGACAAGATACGCCTGTTCTTCCCCGCAGCCAGCCAGGAAACAGAATTGAAAAGATACCGCGAGGCCGCAGCCAACGGACGAGCGCACAATGACTTTGAAGAATTGCTCTACGGAGAAAAACCCCTCATCACCAGTACCAACCTAAGCGTATCGGGAGGAAATGCGAAGACAAAATTCTTTGCTTCGGGACATATCTCCGAAGAAGGCGGGATTATCAAACATACTGGCTTTGGACGCAAATCCATCCGCCTGAACGTAGAACATACGTTGAGCCAATATGTGAACTTCAGCATTAACTCAAACTATTTGTATTCCAATAGCGACAGAGGATTCACCGGCAATCAAAATCGCTCCGGCAGCTCCATCGGATACATCTTAGGATATACCCCGGCCTATTTCGACCCTCGACCCGTAAACGGCATCTATCCCGACAATCCTTACGTGGCTTCGGCCAATGAGAATCCGCTCGAACTGCGAGACAAAGCCGTAAACAACGCCAAAGTGAACCGCTTTGTCGAAGCAGCCAATCTGAACGTGGCCTTCTTCCGAACCGAAAAAGCATCGCTCAATCTGGCGCTTCAGGGAGGGTTAGACTATCTGACGCAGAAAAGTTTCGAATACTTCCCCGAATACCTCCAGTTGCAACGCTCCGCTCAAAACCCCGGTATCCTTTACATCGGCAATACGTACAACAGCAATCTGAACCTCCAGGGTTTCTTGATTTACAACCAACAAGTAAACAAACTGAACTTTGTAACGCAAGCCGGCGCCGTAGGATTACAATCGGAATCGGAATCGATATTTAACCAGAGCGAGGGATTGGTGTCGAGCCAAACGAATCTGAAACAGGCTACCGTAATCCGCTCTCCGGAGCACAGCATCCGCCGGGTGAAAGACTTTAGCCTCGTGGCGCAGGAGGAAGTAAACTTCGACGACAAGGTAATTACCACCTTAGGCATCCGCTTCGATAAATCGACCCTCAACGGAGACCCGAATACGTATTACGCCTTCCCCAGAGCTTCTCTGGCCGTAAACCTGAATAAGTTTAATTTCTGGAACCTTCCCGCCGTCAGCCTCCTCAAACTACGCGCCGCGTATGGCGAAACCGGCGGTTTGCCCAACTTCGGCGTCACCTTCACCTCGCTTTCTACCGTTGTGCTGGGAGGGAATTTAGGATCGATACTCGGCACATCCGCCGGCAACAAAAACATAAAGCCCGAACGAGCCGGCGAATTGGAAGTAGGCTTCAATGTAGGTTTCCTCAAAGACCGCATCCTCTTCGACGCTACCTATTACGATAAAACGGTAAGAGACCTGATTCAAACCCTCAACATGTCGCCGTCCAGCGGAGTAGGGTCGCAACGCGTAAACGGAACAACGCTAAAGAACAAAGGCGTAGAACTGGCGCTTACCCTTGTACCTTATTCTACCAATCGTTTCACATGGACGAGCCGCATCCTCTACTGGAGCAACCGGAGCAAGATTACCAAACTGGCCGTTCCGTCGTACACCTCCGGCATCTACGGACTCGCCTACGGTACGTACCTCTTTAAAGAAGGATATTCGCCCACTACCATCGTAGGGAATCCCAGAAAAGAAAACGGCGAATATACGGTGTACGGAAATTCGCAACCCGACTTCCAATCTTCGTGGTACAATACGATTTCTTTCCTGAACGGTTTCGATTTCTCTTTCCTGCTCGACTGGAAAAAAGGAGGACAGGTGATGAACATCACACTCTATAATACCGACAACGGCGGAACAACCCCCGACTGGAACGACGATTGGAACGGTGACGGCATCCCCAACGGAAAAGACCGCGAAGGCAAAGGCACCGCCGGCGTATACGTACAGGAAGGCGGGTACCTCAAACTACGGGAAGTGGCGCTCAAGTATACCTTACCACGTAAGATAACCGAACATTTGTCGGCCGGATACATCCATCGCATCCAAATAGGCGCATCGGCCAACAATCTGCTCACCCTCTCGCCCTATCCCGGATACGACCCGGAAGTGAACAGCTTTGGTACAACAGCCACCAATACCGGTTCGGACTTGTTTAATTATCCTCCTTCCAGGAGATTCCTTTTCAATCTGCAAATAGAATTTTAAATCCCTCTCAAAAATAAAGTCATGAAAAATAAATTATTCGCACTATATATCGTGTTTGCAGGGTTATCAACCTCCTTTACCTCCTGCGAATTGGAAGAGATAGGAGACCCCAATAACCCGTCGGTGAGTTTAGTCACCCAAAACCCATCGAAAGGACAATTGCAAACCCTTGTGACCGGCCTGGAATACACCAGCAGAGCGTATCTTCAAACGGCAGCCAATGCCCAAGGCACATTCGGCCGGGAAGTATGGTACTTCAACAGCAACGACGGACGTAACATCCAATACTGGACCGGTCAGAGAGGATTGGTAAACGGCCTTCCCGACGCCAATTTCTACGGCGTAGGCAGCCTTTACACCAGTCCCTATACCTCCATCAAGCAAGGAAACCTACTCATCGACGCCGTAAAAAGCTCCAACCTGCTCACCGAAAACGAAAAAACAGCCTACACCGGTTTTGCCAAAACCATTCAGGCTTACCAATACTTAGTCGTAGCTAACGCTCAATACAAAAACGGTATCCGGGTAGATGTGTACGACGAATTTAATCCGGGGCCGGTGGTTAGTTACGAAGACGCCCTGCAACACATCCGGAATCTGTTGGACGAAAGCTACGACGAACTACAAAAGTCCGGCGCCACCCTTCCTTTCAAACTCTCCGCCGGATACGCCTCCTTCCATACGCCCCAAGGATTGGGCAAAGTAAACCGCGCCTTAGCATCCAGGGTAGCCATCTACCAAAAAGACTGGCAAGGAGCGCTCAACCTACTGCCGCTTTCGTTCTTCGACCTCGACGGCAACCTCAACGCCGGCCCGGCCCACGTATACGGAACGCCGCCCAGCGAATCCTACAATCCCTTTTATTACATCCTCGGAGCCAACTTAGCCACCCTCCCCGTGCCGCATCCCTTGTTTGTAGAAGAAGCCATTCCGGGCGATAAACGAATAAAAGACAAAATATACGAACGCGAAAATCCCATCATCAACACCGTAAGCGACGTACCGCTATCCAGCAAATACCAGGATAAACGGTGGACTTCCGATACCTCGCCCGTTGTCTACCTCCGCAACGAAGAACTTATCCTGATATACGCCGAAGCTTCCGCCCAAACGGGCAAAACCGCCGAAGCCGTCCGGGCCGTCAATCGTATCCGCGAAGCAGCCGAGATAGGCGAGTATACAGGAGAGACAAGCCTCGAAGCATTGACCGACGAAATCCTGCTGCAAAGACGCTATTCGCTCTGGTTTGAACCGGCCGGACATCGCTGGGTAGACTTGAGACGATACGACCGCCTGAACGAAATATCTACCGCCTTGGACGGTGGCGCCGTATTCCCTCAATTAGACAAACCCTTAGCAGAAATCAACTGGGACGAATACATTAATAATAAATAAGGATAGACATGAAAAAGAACATCGCTTTCATAGCGGTTGCCGCATCTGTATGCTGGGCAGCAAACGCACAAAATTACACAAGCCCCTTCACGCCCCTCAATCTGCTGGACGAACATACCTACGACCTCATTGCCGGAGAAGCCTCCGGCGAACAGGCGTACTACCATATTCTGGAATTAGCTCCCTACGAAAAAGACCGTAAAGCGGAAGAATACCAAGGCGAACTGCACGAAACCACCTACGTGTACGGAAAACTAAAAGAATACGGTCTGCCCAACGTACAAGTAGAACGTTTAGGCAAAGTAAAAACATGGGATGGCGTAAGCGCCACGCTCTGGGAAGTATCGCCCAAGACATCGAAAATAGCCGATTATCGAGACCTTACCGCTTTCCTGGCGCAAGGCAGCGCCAATGCCGACGTGCAAACCCAGTTGGTATGGGTAGGCCGAGGAACATCGGAAGAGATAAAAGCGGCCAACGTGAAAGGCAAAATCATCGTAACCGAAACGGCCGGCGCACGGGTGCATAACGACGCCGTTCAGGCCGGAGCCGCAGGCATCATCTCCTACTATGCTCCCCGACCGCTGATTGACCCCATACAGATTCCCAACGCAAGTATTCCCGGCAACTCGCCCATCTTTTGCTTCAACCTCCCTCCTCGCGAAGGATACGCTTTAAAAGACCGCTTGACGGCAGGCGACAGCATTGTGGTACACGCCAAGGTAGAAACCGCATCGGTAGAAACCGATTTGCAGATACCCACCTGTTACATCCCCGGTACCGACAGTCAGGCCGGCGAAGTACTCCTGTCGGCGCATCTCTTTGAAGGATACGTAAAGTTGGGAGCCAACGACAACAGCTCCGGCGCAGCCGCCATACTCGACGTAGCCCGCACGCTCAACCAATTGATAGAGGCCGGCGATATACCTCGCCCCAAAAGGAATATACGTTTCCTGTGGATACCCGAAATATCCGGTTCGGCAGCTTGGGCTAATCAGCATAAAGACATTACCGCAAAAACACTCTGCGTACTGAATTTGGATATGGTGGGACTATGGCTCAGCAAAAGCAACTCCTACCTCTGCCTGCATCGCACCACGATGGGCAACCCCCATTATGTAAACGACGTAACCGAAGCATTGTTTCACTACGTAGGCGCTACCAACAAAGGCTTTACCGCCACGGGAGCCGGAAGACCGGAACCGCTGAAACCGATATTCTCCATAACCGGTTCGCACGACCCCTTCTATTATTCCGTCGGGGCGCACCAAGGCTCGTCCGACCATGAAGTATTCAACGACTTCAGCGTAGGAGTACCGGCCATTATGATGGTTACCTGGCCGGACAACTACTACCATACGTCGGGCGACCGACCGGAGATATGCGACCCCACCCAACTGCGGCGCTCCATCGTTATCGCCGCAACGGCCGCCTATCTCATAGCCTCGGCAAGCGAAGAAGGAGCGCTCCGGATAGCCGGCGAAGTGTCGTCTAATGCGGTGAAGAGGTTGGCATTGATACAACAGCTCAATGCCAAGAGAATCAATGAAGCGAAGGCTGAAGATTTGCAGGCCGTTTATAAACGGGCTGTGTTCGACGTAGAAGCGTATGCCGGAAACGAAAAGGCTACCTTGTTGTCTATCCCGGAACTTACGCCGGCAAGTACTGTGGTAAAGAAATTTATCGACACCCGGATTGCCGATATTCAAAAGATAAGCAAACTGAACATCGCCGGTCTGGAAGAATCGGCCAAAGCCCGCGCCGAAGTCCTACACAGTCCTCCGCTCAAGCCCATCGCCTTGTCGGAAGAAGAACAGAAAGCCTCGAAACGATATCCCCAAGCCACATCCGCCGCCGGCGAAGCCGGTTTCGGCGCCCTGCGCAACATCCCGCCCGACGTACAAAACAAATACAACGTACGTCCGCGAAACGGAGGAGAAATTCTACGCCTCGCCCGTAAAGGAACCAACAGCGTATTAGACATAAAGAAACTATTAGATGCCCAATTCCCCCATGCCGAAAGCTTGGAAGAAATCACCCTCTACCTGGAATTACTGAAAGAATTAAATCTGATAAGCTGGCGTTTTTAGCAAGAAAAAAGACTCCCGCGGAAGCCGGTGGGAATCCCACCGGCTTCCGTGATGAGCGGCTCTTATCTCCTATCCCGTAATAGATGGGAATCGTGTTGTTGAAGTGCGCATGCAATGCATGACCTCCTCTTTGCTTCCCTTGAAAGGGCCTGATTCTTCAATTTTCAGGGTCGACATGGCAGCGGCGAAGCATCCTGCCTCTTCTATTTCCGTTCCTTTGGCTCGTTGGTATAGATAACCGGTCACGTAGGTATCGCCGCAACCGGTAGCATCCGTTACTTTTTCCGTTATGTAAGCCGGTATCCTGTAAAATACCCGCCCGTCGTATATGACCGACCCCAGGCTTCCAAGCGTGATCAGTACCTCCTTTGCTCCCCAGTCGTATAATTGTTTGGCCGCATCTGTCACCTCCCGATACCCAGTCAGTATCTTCATCTCTTGTTCATTCGCTTTCAGGAAATGGATGTATTCGAGAGCTTCAAGTTTGTCTTCCCAGTCGACGGCATATACGTTCTTATCCCTCACTTCACGCAGATATCCTTGCGAGTCGACCGATATAAGACCTTTTCGCGACAGGTATTTTATGGTTTCCAATGAGAAATCATCCGCCAACAGGGCGCCTACGTGGATGATGGATGCTTCTACGCCGGAAAGGTCAGCGGTTTTAAAGGGGTCGGCTTTTGCCGTCACCCGTTGCGTACGGTCATTCTGGTTTTCACCATAGATGTTTTCGAAGCAGACGGAATGTTTGCTTGGTACAACGGATACTTCGATTGATTTTAGACGCAAATCGTTCACCACATGCATTTCCGGCTCCCCCAGGGCAGTGACTAATGCATAATCAATATCGTTAAACCGGCTGATGGCCTGTGAAAAATAGAAAGCGGTGCCGCCTGGCATGTGGACGGATTTTTCAGGGGTTATTACTTTATCCAATGTAATGTGCCCGATACAACAGAGCTCGTGTGTTTTCATGCGATCAAATTTTATATTTGTTTCTGTATGCTTGTGGAGTATATCCGGTTACTTTTTTAAATTGTTGATTGAAATTGGAAAGATTATTGAAACCACATTCATGAGCGATCGTTGATATTTTAATATCGGTTTCTATCAATAAGCGGTTGGCATGCCCGATACGAAATTCATAAAGAAATACAGAGAAACTTTTTCCTGTCCTTTTTTTA
>JAISZY010000264.1 GCA_031284375.1 Tannerellaceae bacterium
TTTTACCTGCATTCATGGTTGGATTGGACGTAGCTCCCGTAGAAATAGGAATAGGAATGTTCAATAAGATGTCGTAGGTGTTTTTGTTGAACCAGTCTGCGGTAAAGGCCAGTTTGTTCAGGAAAGAAACGTCCAATCCTACGTTGAACGTCTGTGTAGTTTCCCATCGGATATCCGGACTTGCAAAGCCTGTCTGAATAGCGCCAACCCATTTATGCTGGTCTGTCCCGGTTAAGTACTTAATATTACTACTGATGGAAGAATTGTAAAGATAATTACCTATTTCCTGATTCCCCAATACACCGTAACTCCCACGGAGTTTCAGATTTGTAATGGTACGTTCGAGGCCCCAATCCTTAAAAAACGATTCTTTGTAGATATTCCAGCCTGCGGCCACCGAGGGGAAATTACCGAAACGGTTGGAGGCGGCGAAACGGGAAGAACCATCGCGGCGGAAGGTGGCTGTCAGCAGATATTTGTTGTCGAACGAGTAAATAACCCTTCCCAGCATAGACAGCAATACAGATTCACTCTTGTTCCCTCCGGCAGAGGCTGCGCTTCTGGCCGCATCGAGGACATAGATTCCGTCCGGCAAATCTTTGTTATTTAGCCACCAATAAGCATAATCGTATTTCTGATAAGAATAGCCGGCCAATACCTGAATCCGGTTTTTCCCGATGCTTTTGTCCAGCGACAAGGTGTTTTCTAATAAAATCGTCGAGTTTTCGGTTTTTGTTTCGGACAGATTGTTTGTCGGATTGGAAAACGTACTCCCCACGTCGTAGCGATGCTGGTAATCGTAATTATTTGTGAAGTTTTTGGTATATCCTACGTTGAATTTATAGGTAAGATAAGGCAAAACGGATACTTCCACAAACGTATTATTAATCAGATTGACGATAGCCGTATACTGGTCTTCCAGATTTAACTGAGCCAGAGGATTCCCGATGTTTACTACAGAACCTCTAACGCCGTCGTACCCTCCTATGGCGTCCGGGTTATAAACGGAAAAAGCCGGTATCATCACCAAGGAAGCGCCGATGGCGCTGGCCCGGCTTCCCCAGTTGACCGACAGAGAATTGTTATCCCATTTCTGGCGGACAAGCATCAATGTTTCGCCAATCTTGAAAATGCCCCGGGTTATCTCGTTTTTCAGCCGGATATTGTACCGATCGTATCCGGTGGTTTGTACAATCCCTTTCTGCGTATTGTATCCACCACTAATGCTATACTTCACGGCATCCGTCCCTCCGGCTATACCTAATTGGTATTGTTGTATCGGGGCTGTACGGAATATGGCCTCTTGCCAGTCGGTTCCTTTTCCTAAGGATGCAGGGTCTTGGGCAATATCGAGTCGTGCCAGTCCGGCAGCATCGTGGGCTGCATTGCTCACCGTAGCCCATTCCTGGGCATTGAGCACATTTAATTTTTTTATTATTTTCTGAAACCCTACATTGGCATCAAAACTTATCTTAGGTGTGCCATGCAAACCGCTTTTCGTTGTAACCAATACGACACCGTTGGCAGCGCGCGAGCCGTAAATGGCAGCGGCGGAAGCATCTTTCAATATATTCATACTTTCGATATCTCCGGCAGGGATATTGCTTATATTGTCTACCGGTACGCCGTCTACCAAGTACAAGGGATTCGCATTGCCAAAGGTACCTATGCCCCGTATCAGCACGCGTGTACCTGCTCCCGGCGTGCCTCCTGCCGACTCGATTGTTACACCCGGTATCTTCCCTTGCAGAGAATGGGTAACATTACTTACTCCTTGCGACTTTATGTCGTTGTTCTTTACAGAACTTACGGCGCCGGTCAGGTCTGTTTTCCGAACAGTGCCGTAGCCTATGATAACGATTTCATCCAGAGACTGAGCGTCTTCTTCCAATCGAACCGAAACAACCGAACGGTTGCCCACGACCACTTCCTGTGGTATGTAGCCGATGTAGGAAAACAGAAGCGTGGCATTGTCCGAAATATTCAGGTTGTAATTCCCCTCCGAGTCGGTAACGGTTCCGTTGGTTGTTCCTTTTTCCACGATATTGGCGCCAATGATTGCTTCCCCGCCAAGGTCGGTTACTTTGCCGGAGACCTGCTTTTGCCTGTTTTGTTGCAATCTGTTCTCCGGCGGAGGGAGCAGGACGATGTATTTATTTACAATTTCGTAACGGATACCTGTATTTTCGAAAGCTAAGTTCAGCAAAGAAGTGACTTGGTCAGATTTCCGGGTTAAGCGGACAAACCGATGGATATCTATATCCCAGTCTCGGTATAAGACCAACAAGTCGGCTTGTTCTTCGATAGCAGAAAACAGTTCGCCTACCGACACTTCGCTGTCGGGAAGACTTATCATTCTATTCTGGGCCTCCGTATTAACGCCCAAAACCTGAATGATCCATACAAAAAGTATAAACAGGGTAATCCTCATAATTCTAATATATTTTCTTATACTTCTTTGTTGGGTTGTAAAAGTGAGTAACAAAGTTTTAATTTCCATATCTTTGTAATGTGTTAAGTAAATACTGAATGACTGAAAAGATTTGGTAATAAACTTACCGCACAACGGCGAATGTGTTCCAGACATTTGCCGTTTCTTTGTTCTTCCGGATATGTTACATAGGCATTTGGATTTAAGAGGTTAAACGATATAGTTATTTATTTCAATACAAAAACATTGTTTTCTTCATCCTTTTCGATAGTAAATTGATGGATTTTACAGATTAACTGTAAGATTTCGTCGATGCCATCTCGATGCCGGAATTTGCCGGTATATGTGTATTCGTTGATGGAAGGAGCTTCTACAATGATGTCCACATCGTAATACATTTCCAATTTGCTCAGCACATTACTTAGTACTTCGTTGTGGAAACTGTAAATACCTTTTTTCCACCAAAAGTAATCGAGATGCGGAATAAGGCCCACCTGCATCTTGTTGCTCCGGATTACGACCTCTTCGTTAGGCTTCAAGGTAACTCCCTGCTCTTTTGCCTGCGGGAAATATACATGTAATTTCCCTTCCGTTAAACTTGTCTGCACCAAATGTTCTTGCGACGAACTGTATACATTAAACTGGGTGCCCAGAGCTTCCATCTCTACATGCTGAGCAGATACGATAAACGGTTTTTGGGGAACGGGGGCGATCTCGAAGAAGCCCTCTCCCTCGATGCGTACCCGCCTTTCGTTTCCGGCAAATACGACAGGATAGGTAAGAGTTGTCTGTGCATTGAGCCATACATTTGTACCGTCTTGCAGGGTTAGCCGGATATGCTGGCCGGCAGGGACGTACACGGTCTGGAATTGTTCTTCGGCGAGGAGCCGGTTTCTTGTAGTTTTCGCCGTAATCCAATACGTACCCATCACCAACAAAGCTACGGCAGCCGCGGTAGCCGTCAGCCGCACAAAGAGCGTACGGGTCTGCGGTTTCCTTTGTTTGCGGCCGTCCTTGCGGTCGTACAAAGAGACGAGACCGAGCATGTTTTTATATTCGATAAACTCCGCCTTCAGCATATCGTCGGACGCTATGCTTTTCAATAAGTTCAGCTTCTCCGAAGTTTCCAAATCTCCGTGGAAATATTTTTCTATCCGTTTGTCCATCTTTTTATTGTTTTTCCTATTATTATAAACACTTCGGGCGTTGGAATCCGCTAAAAACTTTGGAATGTTTTTTCTCGACGAGATGAATCGTTACATCACGTGCGCGGCTTTGTTGTGGTAAAGAAATGCCGGAGTTTTTTGTAGGCAATGCCCATTTGTGTTTCTACCGTGTGGATGGATATGTTGAGTTCGGCAGCGATTTGTTTTTGTTTTTTGCCTTCTATCTTACTCATTATAAATATTTGGCGGCATCTTTCGGATAGCGATTGGATAACGTTGTAGAGAGTTTGTTCGATGTCTTGTTCGGAAAAGATGTCTGGGTTGAAAGCTTCGAGGGCTTCTAAGTTTATCGTATATTCTTCCTGCAGGAGGTTGTGTGCGTTCTGTTCTATTATTTTGTGTCGGAGGTAATTGAGAGACCGGTTCTTTACGGAAGTGAAAAGGTATGCCATCAGCTCGGCGTGGTGGGTAAATGTGCGTTTTTTCTCCCAGAGATTCACAAAAACATCGTGCACGATGTCTTCTGCGTCTTGTTTGGATGGAACGTATTCTTGGGCGAAGGACTTCATCTTTGAAAAATAAGAGAGATATAATTTTTCAAAATCCCAATCTTCTTCTTGTGCGGACGATTTCATTCAGAAGCTGCTTAATTGACGGATAAATACGCTTTCCGCCGAATCTATCCAGGATTTAAAATGACCGTTGTGGGGGGGGCAGGTGTCGATGAACGAGAGTAATTGACCGATGTCGAACTTGTTGGAAACAATGCCGTAGCCGGTTGAGGCGGCGTCTTGGGCATTTACTTCCTGTTCTACGTGCGCCGGTATCATCATCACCGGTTTGCCTAAGTAGAAGGCTTCGCAGATAGACTCGAAGCCGGCCGTGGATATGTAGCCCCGGCAGCCGGCCATGTAGTGGATAAATTTTTTGTCGTCGATGGTAAAGAACGTCAGGTAATCGTCTATCTTCCATTCTGCCGGCGCTTGTTTTTTGTCCCAAAAGCAGTATAGCCTCACGGTGGGGTTGCGACGGTGCCATTCCCGTACTTCGTCTTCGTATCCGGTGTTGAGCATGTAGACCAGGATGTGGTCTTGGTGGGAGGGTTGGGCGTCCAGTACTTCTTTTCGGAGCAGGGGGGGGACAACGAAGATTTGCTCGTGGGGATAGTCCGCCATGGGGTAGAAGGAGAGCGCCAGGTTCTTATGGCCGCAGATATTGTTGAATAATACATGGAGTTTGAGCAGCCGCAATTCGTAGTTGTTGCTTTTGCCGAAGGGATAATCCGGATGGTTCAGCAGGAATTGGTGGCCGATATTAACGACCGGTATCTTCCGTTTGTAGAGCAGGCCGGATAGTCCGGACAGGACTTCGAAGAAGTTCACAACCACGTCGGGCTTCTGGGCCGAGATGCGTTCGTGGATGAAGCGGATGCTTTTCTTGTAGTTGTTCAGTTGTTTGATTTCGGTATTATAGAGGATGGTGCGCAGGATGTCTACCTGTTTGTTGTTTTTCCGGTACTTGAACGAGAGGGTGGCGAAACTGTGTACAAGGGGGCAGTTTATTTCTTGGCGGAAGAAGGTGGGGATTTCTCGTACAATGCTTTCTCCCAAAAGGACTTCCACTACTTCGTGACCGTTGCGTTGCAGCATCCCGGACAGGGAGATGGCTTGTGTAAGATGGCCGCGTCCTTCGCCTTGTACGATAAAGAAATATTTCATACCTGTATGTTTTAAGAGGGGGGGGAATAAAAAAGAGGCCAAAGCCATGGATGCTTTCGCCTCTTTGCCTTGTTCGATTAAATATAATCGCTGATGGCTTTGAAGTAGCCGATAGATTCGGCAATGCCGAGGAAGGGGTCTTTCATGTCTTTCTCGTATTCCAGACTACAGGCTCCGGTGTAGTTCACTTCGCGCAGGGCGCGGACAAAGGCGGGGAAGTCTATCTTGCCTCGTCCCAGTTCGATACCTGTACCGGCTTTGGTGGAGTCGGTTACGTCTTTGATATGTACGTCGAACACGCGGGTATGATATTTCTTCAGGTCGCCCACCGGGTCGCATCCGTTTCTCAGGTCGTGGCCGATGTCTAAGCACATACCGATGCGCGGGTCTAAGTGTTTGGTATGTTCCCATACGTCGGTTGCATCGGGATAGACCTTGATGTCCGGGCCGTGCAGGTGGATGGCGTAATGGAAATCGTATTCCTTCACTTTTTTGTCTACGTAGGGGAGGAGTTCGTAGTTGGGGACGCCTACGATTAGCTTCACGCCTACTTTCCGGGCATATTCAAAGCCATTGTCTATGTCCGCTTCGCTTCTCATGTAGATGGGGCCTACGGCATATCCGGTTACGCCGTAGGAGGCGCATTTCCGGTGAAAATCTTTGATTTGTTCTTCCGTACTGTTGAGGGGCAGATGGAAATCTTTAATGCAAAGGTACTTTACATCAAGGCGCTGCAAGGTCTTCAGGGTTGTTTCCAAATCAAAATTTACGAAGGTAAAGCCTGCCATTCCCAAGAAGAATGGGTTGGTTTTCCGGGGGGATTTGGGCGGGATAACATCCGCCTCCGAGGCGCGCAACAAGGGGGTAGCGCCGAGCAAGAGGGCGCCGGCCAATCCTTGTTTAAAAAATGTTCTTCTGTTCTGTTTCATAACGATATGATTAATTTAAAAAAGTTTTGAATGAGCATGCCGCAAACATACATAAAAAAAAGCAGAATAAGGGTTTGTTTGCCTTTGGGGCGAAAAAAAAAGATCTCCCACCATTTTGCGCCCATGCAGGCCGGGAAGAAACTTAAATTTTGTTATTTTTCACATTCCATCGCCAAAAAATATAATTTCCTCGTAATGAGCCGTAAACTTCTCTCCCTCCGGGGAAAATTTTTCTGGCTGGAGAAATTTATTTTTACATTGGATAAAAATATTTTTCTGGCTGGAGAAATTTATTTTCCCAACGGATAAATTTATTTTCCCAATGGATAATTCTTTTTATCCAATGGAAAAGATTATATACGTTAAAGATAATTTATTTTTCGTGGGATGTTTAAAGATTTTTATCACCCATCCCCCACCCATGCAGGCAGGGAAAAGTACGGCGAGGTTACGAGAACAAGATATTCCCGTATGCCGTATGCCGGTTTTCAGATTTTATCTACATTTGCAATCACAATTAAAATAGTAAGACAATGGAAGTTTCAGGAAAGATTATTGCCATACTGCCCGAACAGGGAGGCATAAGTAAAAGCGGTAGCGAATGGAAAAAACAAGAGTACGTGCTGGAAACACACGACCAATACCCTAAAAAAATATGTTTCCAGTTTTTCGGAACCGACCGGATAGAACAGGCGGCTATCAAGGAAGGCGAAGAACTTACCGTATTTTTCGATATTGAAAGTCGCGAATACCAAGGCCGCTGGTTTACAAACATTAATGCTTGGAAAGTAGAACGTCGTTCAAACGCAGACGCAGACGCACCTCCGGCAAACCCCTCGTTCGCCGCGCCGAAATCCGCGCCCACCACGGCGCCTGTGCCCGATTTTCCGCCATCCAACGAAAAAGACGATTTACCCTTCTAACCCCTGTTCCCGTATGAAAAAAATATTACCGGTAATGCTCTGCCTATGGTCAACATTCTCCCTTCTGCAAGCCCAGACGCGAACGGTAGGGAATATACAGAAAGACAGCCGGATTAAAATAGCGCTCAATTTCTATTCGTTCAATACCCCGCTCCTCGACGGAAGCGAAACGCTTGAAAGTGTTATCGACTACTGTTCCGATACCGGTTTTGCCGCCATAGACCCTACGGGGTATTACTTCGAAGGCTATCCGCAAGTCCCTTCGGATACGTACATCAACCACATTAAATACCATGCCTTCCGGCAAGGGATACAGATTAGCGGAACAGGGGTAAGAAACGATTTCACCCTGCCCGATGCCGCAGCCCGGGAAAAAGAAAAACAATTGGTGAAAGACTGGGTAATAGTGGCGGCCAAACTGGGCGCTCCGGTAGTCCGGATATTTGCAGGAGGAGGCGTTCCGCAAGGATACACCTGGGAAGAAACCGCTCGCTGGGTTGCTAAAGAAATAAACGAATGTGGCGAATATGCCAAACAATACGGCATAACCTTAGCCGTACAGAATCATAACGATTTTCTGAAAACAGCCGAAGAAGTAGAAAAACTGTTTGCTCTGATACACTCGGAAGCCGTAGGGTTAATGATAGACATAGGCAGTTACCGCACAGACCCCTACCGCGAGATAGCACAGACCGTAAAATATGCCGTTTCATGGCAAATCAAAGAATCTGTCTTTATCAACGGCACAGAAACCCCCACCGACATCCCTCGTGTAATGGACATCATTCGTAGAAGTGGCTACCGGGGATATGTACCCATCGAAACGCTGGGAAAGGGCGCCGAACGCGAGCGCGTAAAAGTTATGTACGAAAAAATTAAACAGTCGCAGTTATAAAATAGAAAAGCGATAGCCGAAATTAATCTGTATCACCATGTCTTTGTAAGATCTTCCTTTAGCGAACTGATCTTTCGTATTATTAGTAAGGCCGATATTCACATTAGCGGAAAGTGTAAGACCTACATCAAACAAATACTCGGCTCCTATTACCGCAGACATCCCTAATGTTTTGTTTACATTATTCCGTAAAATATCATATTGGGGATCTTTTTTATGGTGTTCAATGTCTTCTTTTATATAAGACACCTTGTTGACCACCGCTTTCACATCCAGTTGAGGCCCTGCAAAGAAACTAAATCCCTTGTTATTTCCCTCTGTTCCTGCATTTACGTAGTATTTGAAAAGTACGGGCAGGTTCAAGCAGTTATGTTCAGGATTAACGGCGCTCCCCTTCAGGTTGCAGCCTTGCATGGAATAAAACAATCCGGCCACGGCGGCCAACTGGGGTTTAGGTGCATAGACATATTCGCCCGATATGCCGAAATTTAATCCGGTCTTCATGCCGGCATCCGCCTGAGTGATTGTAGCCAAATTAAGCCCTGCACGAGGAGTTAGAAAAATAGACTGCGAACGGACCGGCAATACACATATTACCGATAAAAATAATAACCATGTAACGTTTTTCATCAAGTTAGAACTTTAATTTATAATAATGTTTTTTCTATCCATCTGCGTGCATTCACAAAAGCTTCTATCCAGGGAGTCACTTCGTCATATTTTCGTTCGTCGGGATAGAAACCACATTGCCACGGGAATATGGCTCGTTCGGGATGCGGCATCATAGCCAGATGACGGCCGTCTGCCGAACAGACGCCTGCAATAGCTCCGGGCGAACCGTTGGGATTGGCCGGATAGCCGGCATAATGAAACCGGGCTGTCACGTGGTAGGTTTTTTCTTCGTAGGGGAACGAGAAACGTCCTTCTCCATGTGCCACCCATACCCCTATCTTTGTTCCACTCAGCGAGGCCAGCATAATAGAATCGTTTTTCGGTATTTCCAGCGTAATAAACCCGGATTCGAATTTATGCGATTCGTTATGGAGCATTTTGTGTTTCAGTTCATGTTCAGGGTAAAGCAAGTCCAATTCCGCCATCAGTTGGCAGCCGTTACAGATGCCTAAGCTTAAAGTGTCTTTGCGCGCATAGAAACGGTCGATGGCCCTGCGCGCTTTTTCGTTATACAAAATACCGGCTGCCCAGCCTTTGGCCGAACCTAATACATCGGAATTGGAGAAACCGCCACAGAAGACAACGAAATTCACATCCTCCAGCGTTTCCCGTCCGCTTGCCAGGTCGGTCAGGTGGACGTCTTTCACATCAAAGCCGGCCAGATAAAGCGTATAGGCCATTTCGCGCTCGCCGTTGGTACCTTTGTCGCGAAGGATAGCCGCCTTTATTCCCGTCGGTTGGCGCCGGTCGGCAGAAAGACCATAAGCGGAGAGCGTACCGGCAAATTTTCTTCCGAAGGTATAGGTTACCGGTTGCATTTTATAATTCTCAAACCGGTTGCCGGCGCATACATTGCCACTCTGACGAATATCCAGTTTGTAAGAAGAAGCATACCACACATCACGCAGGTAGTCTATTCCGAAATGATATTGCACGCCATCTTTGGATATCAACAGATGACGCTCGTCCGTCGGACGGGCTATGAGTGCGAAAGCTACGCCGGCTTTCCGCATCAGATGCTCAAAGGCTTTCTTATCCTTCACCTGAAGGATAATACCGGGATTCTCGGCAAACAATATCCGGACGATGTCTTTTTCGTCTATATCATCCAATGCGACTTCCATGCCGCCGTTTGTATTGGCAAAGCACATTTCCAGCAATGCCGTAATCATTCCGCCGGCAGATATATCATGTCCGGCAAGAATCACATTTCCATGGATAGCCTCCTGCACGGCTTGAAATACATTGCGGAAATATTCTGCGTCTTTTACGGTGGGCGTTTCATCACCCAGCCTGTTCATTACCTGGGCCAGGGCAGAGCCTCCCAGTTTCAACCGGTCGAACGAGAAGTCAATATAGTATAGATACGACATCTTTTCATTACGCACAACCGGCGATACAATCCGGCGGATGTCGCTCACTTCCGCTCCGGCCGAGATAATAACCGTTCCCGGCGAGAGTACTTTTTCATTTTCATAGTTCTGGGTCATCGACAAAGAGTCTTTACCCGTTGGGATATTGACACCCAACTCGCAGGCAAAATCGGAAGCAGCCTGAACGGCGGCATATAAACGGGCATCCTCGCCTTCATTGCGACAGGGCCACATCCAGTTGGCGCTTAGAGAAACGCCGGACAATCCGTCTTGCAAGGGTGCGAATACTAAATTGGTCAGCGCCTCGGCAATAGACAATACGGAGCCGGCCGCCGGATCAACAAGCGCAGCCTGCGGCGCATGACCGATGGAGGTCGCTATGCCGGCCTTTCCCCGATAATCTAAGGCAACGGCTCCCAAATCACTCAACGGAAGCTGCAACTCACCCTGGCATTGCTGACGGGCTACTCTTCCACTCACCGAACGATCTACTTTATTTGTCAGCCAATCTTTGCAAGCTACGGCCTCCAATTGCAGTACATTTTCCACGTAATGATGCAGGTTGGATTCTTTATAGACAAGAGGCAGGAAAGATTCTTTCACCGTAACATCCTCCATCACTGAACGGGGAGCGCTGCCGAACATGTCTTCCAAGCGAAGGTCTATGGGTTTTTCTCCGTCGGCTTGTTCAAATATCAGCCTCATATCGCCGGTTGTTTCGCCTACCACGTAGATAGGCGCCCGTTCGCGTTCGGCCATGCGTTTCACACTTTCTACATCTTTTTCGGCGATAAGCAGTCCCATGCGTTCCTGACTCTCGTTTCCGATGATTTCTTTCGACGAGAGCGTTGGGTCGCCCACCGGCAGTTGTTTCATAGAGATATGTCCGCCGGTTGCTTCTACTAATTCCGACAGGCAGTTCAAGTGCCCGCCTGCCCCATGGTCGTGAATCGAAATGATTGGATTATCGTCCGATTCGGCTATGCTGCGAATCACGTTGGCCACTCGTTTTTGCATTTCGGGATTGGCGCGTTGTACGGCGTTAAGCTCAATACCACTGGCATACTGACCCGTATTTACCGACGAGACGGCGCCTCCGCCCATACCGATACGGTAATTGTCGCCACCCATCACGATAACTTTGCCTCCTGTTCCGGGCAATCCCTTCAAGGCGTCCCGTTTGTTGGCATAGCCTACGCCTCCGGCCAGCATAATCACTTTATCATACCCGTATTTTTTCCCGTTCTCTACATGTTCAAACGTGAGTACCGAACCGCAAATGAGCGGCTGACCATATTTGTTACCAAAGTCCGAAGCTCCGTTCGAGGCTTTAATCAGTATTTGTTCGGGCGTTTGATAGAGCCATTGACGCGGGTCGAGTATCTTTTCCCATTCACGAGCGCCTTCCGTACGAGGGTAAGCCGTCATGTAGACAGCCGTTCCTGCAAGAGGTATCGAAGCTTTACCGCCTCCCAGACGGTCGCGTATTTCGCCACCCGTTCCCGTTGCCGCTCCGTTAAACGGCTCTACGGTAGTAGGGAAATTATGCGTCTCGGCCTTCAGCGAGAGTACAGTTTGTATATCTTTTACAGCAAAGAAGTCGGGTTTATCGCCGCTGAGCGGAGCAAACTGTTCTACGGTTGGCCCTTCCGTAAAAGCTACATTATCTTTATAAGCCGACACCAATTTGCCGGGATGATTTTCCGAGGTTTTCTTTATCAATTTAAAAAGAGACAATTCCTTTTCTTCGCCGTCAATGACGAACACGCCATTGAATATTTTATGCCGGCAATGTTCCGAATTTACTTGTGCAAACCCGTATACTTCGCTATCGGTGAGTTTGCGCCCCAGTTTGGCGCTCATCTCATTCAGGTACGATACTTCTTCTTCGCTCAAGGCCAGTCCTTCCCAGCGGTTATAGGCTTCCGGGTCGTCTATATAGATAATGGGGTCGGGTTGTTTGCTTATAGTGAATAACTCCTGATTTAATCCGCTGTACGAGCGTTGCAGCATGGGGTCGTACTCTGCCTGTTCCGACGGAACAGGTTCATATTCTTCGATGCGCAAAATGCTGTCGATACCCATATTCTGAGTAATCTCAACAGCATTGGTACTCCAGGGAGTAATCATTTCACGACGTGGGCCAACATACCAACCCGGCAAAGATTCCATCTCTTCGGGAAGCGATCCGCCAAATAGCCATACTAACTTTTGGATATTTTCGGAAGATAAAGGGTATAGTGTTTCTACGGCCCACACGGCTTGCGTAGAAGATTTAAAAAATAAAATCATGTCACAATAAATTGATAATTACAAAATCTTATGAGAGCAATCTCATAAAACAATGGCGCAAAGGTAAAAGAAAAACACAGACAAGTGTGTAATTTAGTAAAAAAAACATGAATCTTGAAAATTATATTCGTTCTACCTTAAGTCGACAAGGTCGTAGCAGAAATGACTTGCTTCCGAAATTGCTGCAAATCGCTGCAAATTGTTTATACTTTGTTGTATTTTTCTGCATTTACAGTAGGTAAATATGGTTCTTCGCTCGTTTCTTATTAAATGAGGAATATCTATACGATTCGTTTTCGAATGGAAACAAAGATGGATGAACCACTGAAAGAACATGAGTTGTTGGAAAAATTCCGGGTTTTATATAAGAAATATGCCCCGGCGTTGATTTTTTACGCTGCCAGAGTTGTTGATGCGACTACAGCGGAAGATCTTGTGCATGATGTATTCCTCAAAGTATGGAATAAACGGGCGTTGATTTTCTGGGAAGAAGGTCTGCAAACCTATCTTTATAATGCGGTGCGCCACGCTTGTCTCGACCATCTGAAACATCAAGAGGTGAAAAACCATTTTGATAATAACATCATGGTCAAACTGAAAATCGAAGAATTGTATTATAGCGAAACCTCGGCTTATCCGTGGCAGGAAGATAGCAGACTCCAATCTATTTATAAGGAAATAGACGCTTTACCGGAAAGATGCCGCGAGATATTCGTAATGGCCTACATTGAAGAACGCAAAACTTCCGACATTGCTTCCTTATTAAATATTTCCAAACGTACCGTAGAAGCTCAATTATATAAAGGTTTGAAACAGATAAAAAAAGCTCTGCGTGTTTTTGTTTGACCTGCATTTAAAAATATCCGACCGTATGTCGCCTCTCTTTCTACATTCAAAATATCATTTTGCAAACTAAGGGTCAAAACTATCCATTTGTCAGATTTGGTAACGAAAAAAACCGTTTTTTGCCGCTCCAACCCTCCGCAAATCTTCAAAAACGCTTAGATTTCAGGGTTTGAGAAATACAAAATGCTGCATATATTAGAGCGTAATCATCTTTAAGATGTATAGATGTATACAGAAACAATCATGAGGCATATATTTAGGCGTAAATGCAGCAATATGATATTTTCATTAATTACAC
>JAISZY010000265.1 GCA_031284375.1 Tannerellaceae bacterium
CGGCAAAAAACAGTTTTTTTCGTTACCAAATCTGACAAATGGATAGTTGTGACAAAATGCAGAACGAGAGGCGACATACGGTCGGATATTTTCATAGCGCCTCAAAAAAAGAATTAACCTTAATACCATGCATTTATAAATCATAACGTACTTATTAAATGTTCACTTACTGAAACTTTCCTTTGGATTTTGTCAAGTGATTGGGAAACTGTGCGAACCAGCTCTACCCCGGAGTGACGCATCCATCGCAGGCGTAATTAAGGTGGGAATATTTTTTATTCGGTCTTGCTATTTTGTGGCATTTCCGATATGATTTTATCTGCCAACATCTTGCGCAAAAACTGTATTTCTTCTTTCAGGGAAAGAATATAGTCTCCATTTTGAACAATTGTACCTATTTGAGCTTGCGCATTGTCGCCGTTGCTTTCATGAATGATATTGTTTGCTTTTTCTCCAAAGAGGATGGATACGGATACATTGAGTATTTCGGCTATTTTCATTAATTTAGTAGCTGTGAGCCTGTTATCGTCTTTTTCAAGTCTGCCGTAACTGCTTTGGGTAATCCCCATTTCTTCGGCAATATATTCCTGCTTGATACCATGCTCTTCTCTGATTTTTCTGATTCTCGTCCCTATTGTATTCATGAGTTATTTATAATATAAATATTTTTATGCGCAAAAATACTATTTTTATTTACAAATTGCAATTGTTCCTATGGAAAATGATTTAATTTTGCCATTGTAATTTAATTCGCGAAAAGATTACGTAAATAAGTTTTAGTATTAATTTGTAAAACATTTATTCAGATTCTACCGACAAACATAAAATAAACATTCACGTTATAAATAATAAGATTATGGAAAAAGAGCGACAAAAAATGTTCTCATGTCCAAAGTGCGGAACAAGATTCCCGGTTACGAATATGTTTACATTAAAAGATCATATGGTTTGCAAAAAATGTAAATGTAAAAGTAAGCCAAAAAAACAAGTCGTCACATTTCAGTGGGGATTTTGTTTGGGATTTACTATAGTGTTATCTACTTACCACATATTGTTTTATAATGGGTATGATTATTGGTCGCTCATATTTGCCGCTATAGCCGGCATAATTGCCTTAATAATTGTATGTATTATTACATATATTAAAACGGAATTTGAAGAATATTGATTTTTAAACTTTTATAACTGTATCTCATGAAAACAAAAATTAAATTTTTAGTAATGCTTCTTTGCGTATGTGGTTTATTTGCTTTTTCTTCAGCAAAAGCAAATAAAAATGTAGATGACGCAAAGATTTGGGGTGGTATTGGATACCTTGCAGCAAGATCACCGGCAGCTTCTCCCGAAGTTGGTTTAGCTATAAGTATTGTAGGAACGTGGGAATCCGCTATCTGGGGAGCTGGTTTTGCACTTGCTTGTGGTGGGCCTGTAGGCATATGCGTCGGTCTTGGGGTTGGTTTATGAGCTGATAAACTGTAAACTTGTAAGAAGCAAATTTTATTTGCTTCTTACATAAATTTTATGAGAAAATACATACTAATATTCTGCTTGCTTATTTATTTAACAGGTTGGATATTTGGCTTTCTTTATCACTATCAAGAAGAGCATGACTATACGGCTATTCCTAAAACCATGGAGGAGTCTTTAGGAACGGAACGGAAAGAAATTTTTCAAAATATCTTTATTAATAATGCAGGTGTTGTATTAATCAACTTTGCCGGATTATTTTCGTTTGGCCTTATATCCTGCGTTAATGTGTGTTACAATGGATTTGTTGTAGGAGATGTTATTAAAAACGGCCTTCGTGTTCTTAGTAGTGATACTATATTAAGAGGTATCCTTCCTCATTCGTTCGAGTTGGTAGGCTATTTTTGGTCTGCTTTACTTGGAATAGAAACAGGACTTAAATTATTCTTGTATGTCTTTTTTCAGAAACCATTTACTTGTTCATATAAGAAATTAATGTTTGAATTGGTTTTATGTATTTTGATAATGTTAACAGCGGCCTTTGTTGAAGCGTATGTCTCAATTTATTAACTTTATATTCAGATATTCTCATTATACCGTCTTGCTTCTCATGTCATTAACGGCCATTGTAATGAGTGTGTATATAAATGAATATGAGCAAATAATTTTTGGTTTGAATCCTTTCTCTCAAATAATATCATCCATCAACATTATTTCAGGAGCTATAGAGCCCTTTATATCGTTTACATTTATATGTGTTACATCAAAAATAATGCTACGTGTCATGGAAGAAAGAATTTCCATGTATGACATAACTCTATCGGTGGCATATGGTTTTATTCCTGCACTTTTGTCAATTTTGTTTTTTGCCGTATCTATAATTCTGTTTCGTACTGAAATAACAGCTATTGCTAATATCTCGGAATTGTATTCTGTCAAGTTCTTTTTTCAGTTATCATTTGTTGATTTAAAAAGAATATCTCTTACTGCATGGGCACTATCCTATGCAATTATAATATATTTCTTCTTTGTAAAGTATAAATTGAGTTTTTTCTCATCTTTTATATCTACAGTTGTCCCAACCTTGACAGTGGTTCTCTTGAAACTGTTCTTTAGTGAAATCGTGTAGATAACGGAGGGTAGTTTAGTCAGGTGCCGCAACAAAAATCAATCTTTGTGGTGTTTTGCCTGTTTGTTCTGTGAGGGACAAAGCTTTCTTTACGGAGAATGATTTTGTATCTTTGCAGCCGATGAATAATAAAAATTTCAGGAATATGAGCGACTTCGTGGAACAGTGGGATTTTCGTCCGACAATTTCCTGCTGGCCCATCGAGTTTTGATGTTCCACGAAAAAAAAGAAAATGCTATTATGAGAACGAATAAAAATGTTGTGGAAAAAATTGATTATCTTGTATTATTACGTGGAATTAATGTAGGCGGAAATAATATTATAAAAATGAACTATCTTAAAAAATTATTTGAAGAATTGGGATTTAGCGATATAAAAACATACATACAAAGTGGCAATATTCTTTTTAAAGATACGGAAGAAGATAAAATCAAATTGGTTGAGAGAATAGAAAGAATCTTATTTGAAAAATTAAATTGTAAAATAAATGCTATGATATTGACATTTCCCGATATGGAAAGAATAATAAGTGGGAAACCGGATGGATTTGGCGAAGAAAATGATAGATTTAAATATGATGTGATATTTCTAATTGACCCATTAACAACCAAAGAAGCAATACAAGAAATTAAAGCAAAAGAAGGTGTGGATGAAATTTATGAAGGAGAAAAAGTGGTTTATAGTAAAAGATTAATTGAGAAAATAACAAAGAGTTACATTTCCAAAATAGTTGGGACGCCAATCTATCGGAATATAACAATAAGGAATTGGAATACAACAAAGAGATTGTATGAATTAATAGAAGCGTATAATTCGTCTACACTCAATTTGCATAACAACTCTGTCGTATCGCAACACAGCCCGCTTCGCCCCTAAAGTCCTTCCAAGAAACGGTTACAAACCTTATTCCGGAAGGTTATTAGAGGTTCTCTTCTGCATTGTTGTCGTCTGTTACAGCTTTTCAAGGCCGGAACAGTTGTTCCACCACTTGTATATCTCCGTCGTTGGGAGCCGGTTGCAAGTTGAGGAGGCGGGCTATCGTCAGGTAGAGATTTACGTTGGCCATTGGCGGAAGCTCTACATTTTTTTTGAAGGATGGGCCGGCGGCATAAAAGATGGCTTCCATTTCGGGCGCAAAGTTGTCGTATCCATGCGCTCCTCCCAAACGGGGATTGGATTCGGAACGGAATTGGACGTATGTCCCTATATCCGGAATAACGACCAAGTCGCCGATGCGGGGATTCGATCCGTAAACGAACTGTTCCGGTATTTCACCTTTCTTATAGGCTTTCACATGAGGTGCTTGTTGCAAGATAGCGTAGGCGCTGTCTGTGTAGGTTTCTTTCGGATACAACAGCGTAGGTACGCCGTCGAATATATAGTCGAAACTGTCGCGTGGCAGGTAATCGTTCAGATTCACGTATTTGTCGGGAGAGTAAGTTGCCATGCCGTGGTCGGAGAGGACGATAAAGTCTATTTCGTCGAAATGTTTCAGCTTGCGGGCTTCGGCAAAGAAATAGGCCAATACCTTGTCTAATTCTTCTACTTTGGCAATTGTGGTTGGCGAGTCCGGTGTGTCCGAATGTCCGATGGCGTCCGGCTCTTCCATATACCACATGATAAGGCGTGGGCGAATCTCTTCCGGAAGCTGAAGCCATGCAATCACCGAGTCTGCCCGTACTCTGAAGGGCACCGTTTTATCGTAGGTTTTGCAGATAGAAGGTTGCATCCCCTGTATGGGCGCTTCGCTGCCTACCCAGAAGAAAGAGGCGGCGCGAAGTCCTTGTTTCTCGGCAGTATTCCAGATGGGTTCTCCCCCGTAAAAGGCAGGATTCGTTACGGCGTCGTTATCGCCTATGCGATAAATCAGGTCTAAGTCGGGCGCATAAAAGAAGTTGTTCACCAATCCGTGATGGTCGGGATGCAAACCTGTTGCCAATGTATAATGATTGGGAAAGGTTACGCTGGGGAACGAAGGGCGAAAAGCCGATTTCACGCCGGCTCTTCCCAGCGAATCCAAGGTGGGCACATGCGCTTTGTCGGGGTAATCGGAACGAAACCCGTCCATTGATAATACAACTACATAGTGGCTTTTGTGCGAAGTGCATCCCACAAATACACCGATTATGGAGAGAAACGCCCATAGGATAAGGTAGGATAAGGATTTGTTCATCGTGAAGAAATTTAGTGTTTATTAGTTGGTTTAATAGTTGCTGTACAAATAGCGTTTGATGCTTTTCTTAGGTGTTTTCTCAAACTCCGTAGGGTAAAGGTGGAGTTGAGTTATTTGTTCGTAAGGCGCCAATAGCTTGTTCAGTTCCTTACGATTTTGTTCCATAATGGCGGGAAGGTCTTCGTGCGAGATACCGGTGCTGTCTACGGCGTCGTAATCCGGATAGACAAGGCCCACCATGCGTCCGTTCTTCTCAATCACTAAACTTTCCATGATGAAAGGCAAATTGTTTAGCTTCGATTCGATTTCTTCGGGATAGATGTTTTGTCCGTTCGAACTTAGTATTAACGTCTTGTTTCTTCCCCGCATGTAGATGCGTTTGAATGCGTCTATGGTACCCAGGTCGCCGGTATGCAACCAGCCGTCTTCGGTGAAGGCGTTTTGGGTCGCTTCTTCGTTTTTGTAATATCCTTTCATCACATTCTCGCCCCGTACTTGTATTTCGCCAACGGTGTGATAGGGGTCGGCGGAATCGATACGTACGTCCATGATTTCTTTCAGTACCTGACCGCAGGAGCCGGGGATATATTCGTAGTGATGGTCGTAACTGATGAGCGGAGCACATTCGGTCATCCCATATCCGATGGTGAACGGGAATTTAATTTTGTACAGAAATTCCGTTACTTCTTCGTTCATGGCGGCGCCTCCTACGATTACTTCCCGGAAATTGCCTCCCATTGCATCGGATAAGCGGTGGCGTATCTGGGCATATATCCGGCTGTCGAGCAAAGGAATATTGAGCGCCAGCTTCATGGTACGTCTGCTCAGGAGGGGGAAAATCATTTTCTTGTAGATTTTTTCCAATATCAGCGGAACCGTTATGATGAGATGAGGCCGAACGTCTTCGAAGGCTTTCAGCAGGATTTTGGGTGTGGGCATTTTTCCGAGGAAGTAGACATGTGCTCCGAAAGCCGTCGGCACTAAGAAGTTGAACGCACAACTGTAAGCGTGGGCCAACGGAAGGAAGCACAACATGCGTTCTCCCCGGAAGATAACGTCTAAGGTTCGGGCATAGGTAATATTGCCGGCCAAGTTATTTCCGGTAAGCATGACGCCTTTGCTGAACCCGGTGGTTCCCGACGTATAGTTGAGTAACACCACCTGGTCGTTGTCTATTTCTGCATATCGGAGGTGGGCCGGCGTAAAGCCGCCGGGGTATTTCTCTTCCATTCGGGCGTCTAATTCCTTCAGTAATTTCCGAATCCATTCGCTGTCCCGTTGATGCAGGCAACGAAAATCGGACAGGGAAAAGACTCCCCGCAAGTTGCTTATCTTTTCTTCTTCGAGCGAATCCCATATCTTGTCGCTCACAAAAAGAAAGGAGGATTCGGAATGATTGATGATGTGATGAATATCATTGGGATTGAAATCCTGAAGGATAGGAACGATAATCGCCCCGTAGGTAACAACCGCCAGATAGACGATGCACCAGGAGGATGAATCTTTTCCGACTAAGGCGATTTTCTCGCCTTCCTTTACCTGACATTCGTTGAATAGCAAATGCAATCGCGCTATCTCTCCGGCCACTTCTCCGAAGCTGAGCGTACTCTCTTTGCTATAATCCGTATAGGCGGGAAGTTCCCAATTCTTCCGGAAACTATCCTCATAAAGCTTAATAAAATTCTCTTTAATCATAACACAAAAGTATGATTTTTGTGCAAAACAAACAAGATCGTGGTTACATTTGCGCCATATTCCAAACAAAATGAAATACTACCTGATTGCCGGAGAAGCTTCCGGAGATTTGCATGCCGCAAATTTGATGAAAGAACTAAAGCGTATAGACCCCCAGGCCGAGTTCCGTTTCTTGGGAGGCGATTTGATGCAGGCCGTGGGAGGCCGGTTGGTGAAGCATTACCGCGAAATGGCCTTTATGGGAGTCGTACCGGTGTTGTTGCATTTGCCGGCCATTCTTCGTACAATGCAACGTTGTCGCGAGGACATCCGCCGATACGGCCCCGATGTGGTTGTGCTGGTAGATTATCCGGGTTTCAACCTCAAGATAGCCAAGTACGTAAAAACCAAACTCCACCTCCCGGTTTGTTACTACATCTCGCCCAAGATATGGGCATGGAAACAATACCGGATTAGGGATTTCCGCCGGTATGTAGACAGGATGTACTGCATTTTGCCGTTTGAAGAAGCCTTTTATCGGAAGTTGGATTATCCGGTAGACTATGTGGGGAATCCTTCGGTCGATTCCGTTGCCCAATACTGCGAAGAAGCGGAGCGCCGGCCTGATACCTTCCGGCAAGATGCCGACCTGGCGCCCGACCTTCCCCTTATCGCATTGCTGGCCGGCAGCAGAAGGCAGGAGATAAAAGACAACCTGCCCACTATGCTGAAAGTCGCTTCGGCATACCCCGGTTATCAGGCCGTTATTGCCGGAGCGCCGGGCATAGACCCGGCTTGGTACGATGAGTTTGTGCAAGGGTATCCGGCCAAAGTGGTGTCCGGAAAAACGTATCCCTTACTGCAACATTGCACGGCGGCTTTGGTCACTTCGGGAACGGCTACCTTAGAAACCGCTCTTTTCCGCGCGCCGCAAGTAGTCTGTTACTATACGCCATGGGCGAGGTTGGCAGGATTTATTTTCCGTCGGTTTTTTCATACGCCTTATATATCGTTGGTGAATCTGATTGCAGGGAAAGAGGTTGTGCGGGAATTGTTTGCCGACCGCTTTTCGGAGCAAGCGGTTCGGACGGAATTGGAACGGCTTCTTCATGATGCGCCCTACCGAAGCCGTATGCTGGAGGATTATAACGAAGTAATCCGTGTCTTAGGACAATCCGGGGCCTCGCGTCGCGTTGCCCAACATATCCTGAAAAGGTTCTCCGTTGGGAAATAATTTCCTTTAACGTTTTTTGTAGATTATATCTTGCAGCATTTTACATGGAGCGTTCATCTACTCTTATGTAACAAAAAAATTTTATGTAATGATACTTAATTCTATGAAGACGTTGAACATCTTTTTGGCTTTTGTGGGGACAGCATTAATTACCCTTACATTTAGCTCTTGTCTGGACGACGAGAACAGCTATTCGCTCGACGATATGTGGCTCTCTATCGCTACGGCAAGACCTCTGAGTGATAACAACTTTTATCTTACGCTGGACGACAGCACTTCGCTCTGGCCGGCAGCTCCGCAGGATATATACTATCAGCCCATCAGACCCCAGCGGGTACAAATTAATTACACCGTGCTGGGTGATGATTTTAATGGATACGACCATGCCATCAAACTGAATCGAATCGATACCATTCTTACCAAACCGATTGCAGAGAATAAAGGTATACAAAACGATTCCATCTATGGGAACGACCCGGTAGACATTTCCGGTATATGGGTAGGCGACGGATTTTTGAATGTCTTGTTCAAAACATATTACAGCGGAGATGTGAAACATTTTGTAAACCTTATCCGAAACGAAATAGCTTCCGATACGCCCTACCGGGTGGAATTCCGGCACAATGCCTACCGTGACAAGTCTTCCTACCTGCGTTATGGAATCGTGGCTTTCGATTTGTCGTCTATCGATACGGATGGAAAAGATGTGATACTGAAAATTAAAGTAAACACATTCGAGGGCGAAAAAGAGATGGAAAAGAAATATAATTCCGGAAGGAATATCGAAATAGAACCAAAACTGGATATCAATCAAATATGTTTAGTGAATATGGAATAACACCTTCCCACATAACTTTTATTTTTATCATTTAGTTCAGAGAGAGGGGCGTCGTGATGATGCCTTTCTTTTTTTTTCGCCATCTTGTCGCCCCAGGGCGCAACGTTCCGTATCCCATATTCGTTTTATTAAACAAATGGAAGAGTCTACCGCATATCTGCTTGAGAATTGTCGCCGGGGAAATAAGCCGGCACAAATGGCGCTGTATAACAAATACGCCCGAAAGCTCTATTTGGTTTCTCTGCGTATCACCGGAAACAGGATGGAAGCGGAAGAAGCTATGCAGGATGCGTTTCTGAAAATCTTCAACCGGCTCAACTTGTTTCGAGACGAACATAACTTTGAAGCCTGGATACACCGCATCGCCGTTCATACGGCCATCGACTACGTGAGACGGCATACAAACGAAGAGGAAGAAATGCCCTGCCGTTACGCAGAAACAGACTTGGCCGAATCGGGAGACGAATCGACGGAAGACAGAATTCAATATACCGTGCAACAAATTAAAGAGGCAACGCAACAACTGCCGCCCGGATATAGAATTGTCCTCTCGCTCTACCTCTTTGAAGGATACGACATGGAAGAAATCGCTTCCATACTGAACATACAGCCCGCCAGCGTACGCACTCAGTACCTGAGGGCCAAAAGAAAATTGTTGAACATAATAGCAGTCAAAGGATATGGATAAACTAAAGAATTTTGTGGAAACAAACCGGGAAGACTTTGAAGACGACTTCCTCCCGGAAGGACATATAGCACGCTTTGAGAAAAAACTGGAGAAGAAAAAATATCGCCGAACCCGTGCCGTTACCGCCCTCACGATGACGGCAGCCGCCGTAGCCCTCTTCCTTTTCCTCCTCAAAACGCAGGGCGATACAAGAAACATCCTCCCCGGACAACCCCTCCCGTTTGTCTGCGAATCGGAAGGAGAAATAGAAGAACTCCGGATGTATTACAATATGCGGATGTACGACGTAGAAACACAAGTGGAAGACCTCTACGCACAAGGCGAAAACTCCGGAAGCCTCGAACTGATGGAAGAAGTAGAACGCGTGATGCAAACCACCTACAACTTCGAAACCGATATACTTCCTACCTTGCCCTGCTCCGAAACCGCTCTCTTTGTACTCAATCAGCATTACGGCAACAGCCTGGAAAGCTTGAACTTTATGCTTCGACAAATGCAACAAATCGTAAATACATATAAATAATTAATACATAAAGAAGATGAAAGCAATACACATGAAAACAAACTTCCTCGCAGTTGCCCTTTTACTGCTATGGAACACCGCAGCGGGATGGGCCGACGAGTTGGACGTCTCGAAGAAAAAGGAAATCAACCAATCTTTTCCGGTTTCTTTAACCGACCGCCTGAAGGTGGAAAACAAATATGGAGACGTGACAATCACCCATTGGACGAAAAATGAAGTGGATATCCGGGTCGTGGTAGAAGCGAAAGCAAACACCGAAGCAAAAGCGCAACAGGTATTGGAAAATATACAAATCGAACTGCGCAAAAGCGACAATACCGTCTATGGAATCACCTCCATCCGAAACAATATAGGGTCGGGCAGACAAAGCTATACCATCCATTACTTTATCTCCATGCCCTCCAAACTCCCTATCGACCTCTCCGTACGCTATGGAGGCATCAACCTGCCGGAAAATAACGAAGGGAAAGCCAATCTGGAGCTTAAATACGGAACGCTGAGCGCCGGAAATTTCACGCAGTCGGTCATCATAGACGCCGAATACAGCAAACTATCGCTCGGCAACGCAGAATCTTTGACGATGGACTTGAAATACTGCGGTAGCGTTGTCGCCGGAAATATCCGCACCTTATCCCTCGACAGTCAGTATTCGGGCATAAAACTCCGGGACGCAGACCAACTCCGCATCGACAACGCATACGGAGGAATAACGATAGAGAAAGTCAACCGGATTTCGGCCGAAACCAAATACGGCAACATCCAAATCGGCTACGTGAACGAAGAACTCCAAATCGGAACCCTGGCGTACAGCACCCTGACGGTGGATAAACTCAACGCAAACTTTAAAAGCGTTCACGTCGAAGCCACCCACAGTACCCTGAAACTCTCCATCTCGCCGCAAGCCGCTTTCCGCATCACGGCCGAAGGCATGAAGTACGGAAACGTAGATATAAAAGGGCTGAAGATTACGGAATCCCAAACGGAAGAAAAATCAGACCGTTTTTACCGTATCAACGGAGGTGGAGAGAAGCAAATCTACTTCAACGGAAATAATTATAGCAGTTTGAAAATAAATGCTTTGTAGATAACTTTGTTTTTAGTCGCAAAAGGCGCATCCGTACCAAACCTTATACTTATAGTTTACTCCCGTATCAACCCCGGTTGAACGGGAGTAAATTTTTGTGCATATTCTTAAGAAAATATATATACATCTTTGCATCGTACAAAAATTATGTATCAAACATTATTAATTAAACAACAAGTATTATGAGAAAGAGTTTTTGCATCGTGCTATTCCTCTTAGCATTTGGTTTTGTGATGGTGATAAATGCCCAGTCGTCCGTTCGGTCGGGGCTATTAGTTGGAGGCGGGATAGGCGATATCTCGCCGGATTGGCGAGTACTTCACGAAACGAATCCCCGGTACAGTTCCCTTACCTATCAGTACAATGCCTCGATAGGCTACCGATTCCGCTATCATCCTTCCCTGTCCTCCCGTTTGTTTTTCGACTTGGATGCAAATGTCGGCCTAAAACAATGGAACGTAAAAGACGTGCAATTTTCGGCGCCCTCCGAAAACCCCTACAACTATCCCATCGTACAAACCCCCTTCCGCTACCTTACCATCTCGGTAGGCGGAACCGTGAATCACCCCGTAGCAGGAGGTCTGAGCATCGGCGCCGGCATAGAACCCACCTACTACCGCCGTCTGGAGGGCGAGGGCGATAAAAACACATTCGACCTCCCCTTAGTAGGCAAAATCGCCTACGATTTCGGCCCCGTAGAACTCGGCCTTCAATACAAATACGGATTCGCCCCCGTGGCGCGGAGCCATTACATCAACAACTCCAAAGTACGCGACCTGCAAATATCCGTATTCGTTCCCTTCTAATTCATCTCGCCTTCGGCTCTACTAAGGTTGCTTTATGGAAATAAGGTTTTTCCTTCCGGAAATAACATAGTTCGTCCTTGCGAATGTAGGGACGTAATCCGAAACAGCATACTCTGTCCTTGCGAACGTAGTGACGCGCTCCGAAACAGCCTACCTCGTCATTGCGAACAAAGTGAAGCAATCCAGGATTGCGGGGGGAACTGGATTGCTTCACGTTGTTCGCAATGACGCCGTCCAGAATACCGGATTGCTTCACATTGCAGGCCAAGACGGGGAGGACTATTGTAAAATCATTCATACGATAAAAACCCTTATTACCCAAAAGCTCCCTTAGTAGCGCGACAACCTCCCCGCTCCCTCCATCCTTATTCCCTTATTTTATCAATACTACGCCCCGTAATAAGGGAATAAGGGAAGAAATATGTTTGTCCGCTTTGGCTACTAAGGGAGCTTTATAGAAATAAGGTTTTTCCTTCCGGAAATAACATAGTTCGTCTTTGCAAATGTAGGGACGCAATCCGAAACAGCGTACTCTGTCCTTGCGAACGCAGTGACGCAATCCGGAATAGCGTACCTCGTCATTGCGAACAACGTGAAGCAATCCAGGATTGCGGGGGGAACCGGATTGCTTCACTATGTTCGCAATGACGCCGCCCCGGATTCCGGATTGCTTCACGTTGTTCGCAATGACGCCGTCCCGAATTCCGGATTGCTTCACTACGTATGCCAAGACGGGGAGGGCTATTGTAAAATCATTCATACGATAAAAACCCTTATTACCCAAAAGCTCCCTTAGTAGCGCGACAACATCCCCGCTTCCTCCACCCTTATTCCCTTATTTTATCTATACTACGCCCCGTAATAAGGGAATAAGGGAAGAAATATGTTTGTCCGCTTTGGCTACTAAGGGAGCTTTATAGAAATAAGGTTTTTCCTTCCGGAAATGGCATAGTTCGTCCTTGCGAATGTAGGGACGCGTTCCGAAACAGCGTACCTCGTCATTGCGAACGCAGTGACGCGCTCCGAAACAGCCTACCTCGTCCTTGCGAACAAAGTGAAGCAATCCAGGATTGCGGGGGGAACCGGATTGCTTCACTATGTTGGCAATGACGCCGCCCCGGATTCCGGATTACTTCATTTTGTTGGCAAGGACGCCGCCCAGAATACTATTTTAAATGCAATATCGCCTTCGGCTAATGCCGGAAATACTATTTAATATGCAATACCATCTCTGTCTAAAGCCGAATATACTATTTAAAATGCAATTCCGCCTTCGGTTAAAGCCAAAGAGACTATTGCAAACGCAATATCATCTTCGGCTAAAGACGAAGAGACTATTTCAAATGCAATACCATCTTCGTTTAAAGCCGAAGATACTACATAAAACGCAATTCTATCTCCGTCTAAAGCCGAAGAGACTATTTCAAACAAAATAGTCTCTTCGGTTAAAGCCGGAGGCGATATTGCAAACAAAATACCCTCTTCGTTTAAAGCCGAAGGCATCATTTCAAATGAAATGATGCCGTTGGCTTTGAACGGAGAAATCATTACATTCTTAGTTCTATTTTCATCTTTGTACGAAAAAAGAACCGAATCTATTTTTTTATTTCAAGTGCGAGTTTTTTTTACCAAAATATTTGGTGATTCTACCAAAATAAATAACTTTGCGGGGAAAATAAACGCTCGCAAAAAAGAAGCGGGCGATGGATGAAAAATAAAATTGTATCACCTTTAAAAATTAGAAACAATGAGCATTTTGAGATTTCTTGTCAGCAAACTACGCAACGAAGAATGGTTTCGGTTTCACACCGAATTTTTTGGATTGGCCAAGGCTTATGGCTTGGAACTTTTGGGAATCTTGCGCATCTTCGCGCTATACGAAATATTGTATCAAGAAGCAGACGATTTGCTCGAAATACTGCGTTCCAGCTTCCTTACCATCGATACCACGACGGCCGACCGGCAGCGAGACGATATGTACCGCGGTTTTAGAGACGCCGTAAAGTCAAACCTGCGCATCCTGGACGATGCCAAGAAAGCCGCCGCACAAAAAGTGTACGCCATAGTACGGAAATATAGCGACACCATCCAAAGAGGCGGCCGTTCGGCCAAAACGGCGGCCATCGACAACCTCCTCCAAGACCTTACGCAAGGCGAAGGAAGCGTCGACCTCTCGGCCGAAATTCATACGCTGGGACTGGAAAAATGGGTGGACGACCTCGACGCTGCCAATACCGCCTTTAAGCAATCGCTGGCCGAACGCGCAGGCGAAGCAGCCGACCGTCCCGAAGCCGGAAAACTCCAACAAGTCCGCGCCAAGATGGACCATTACTACGTAAATATGATTAACTCCATCGACACCCTCCTCGTGGCCATCGAAGACGGCGCCGCCGGCGAAGAGGCCAACGAAGACAACTCCGGCAGCGGTCCCGTAGAAGACCGGGGTACCTCGGTCGACTTGGCCGACGAAAAAATTATCCGCTTTTCCAAAGAACTTAATTCCTACGTAACACATTACAAATCGCTCTTGAGAGGACGCCGCACACGGAAAACGGACAACAGTGGTGAACCCAAAGCAGAATAAAACAAAGGCACATCCGGCCGCATGGCTCCGCAATCCCTTCTTTATTGTATGCTTGTATCTCCTTGCGGGATGCTCCGCCGCACGTCTGCCTCTGATTCAGAGCGAGACGACACCCAAACGTGAGTTTCGAGGCGTATGGATACAAACCGCCTATCAAGAAGAGTACAAAACGATGACGCCGGCAGAGATGCAGGAAGATTTCATCCGGAAACTGGACTTCCTGCAAACCTGCCGCTTCAATGCCGTACTCTTTCAGGTAAGACCTGAGGCCGACGCTTTTTACAAATCGGAATTAGAACCCTGGAGCCGCTTCTTTACCGGCCGGCAAGGCAAGGCGCCCGAAGGCGAATTCGATTTAATGCAATTCCTTATCGACGAATGTCATAAACGAAACATAGAGTTCCACGCCTGGCTGAATCCCTACCGGGCCGGAACCGTAAATGCTACCGTCTTTGCCGATTCGCACATCATCCGAACCTATCCCGGACGATTTGTAAAGTACAACAACCAAGTGCTTTTCGACCCGGGACAACCGCAAAACCGCCGCTTTATCTGCCGTGTAGTAGAAGACATCGTAAGCCGGTACGACGTAGACGGCATTCACATGGACGATTATTTCTATCCCTATCCCGTATCCGGAGTCCCATTTCCGGACGAGGCAAGTTTCCAACTCTACGGTCTGAGACAAGGATATACGGAAGCGACGCGGGGCGACTGGCGACGGGGAAATGTAAACCAACTCATCGAAGAAATCAGCCACACCATCCGAAAAACAAAACCATGGGTACGTTTCGGCATCAGTCCCTTCGGAATTTACCGGAACAAAAAGAACACCCCCGACGGTTCGGGCAGCGATACCAACGGATTGCAAAATTACGACGACCTCTATGCCGATATTTTATATTGGCTGCAACAAGGATGGATAGACTATAATATTCCGCAAATATATTGGGAAATAGGGCATTCGTCGGCCAATTATTCTACCTTAATTCAATGGTGGAACGAGCGCTCCTGCGGGCGTCATCTCTATATCGGACAAGACGTAGCTCGCACCATGAAGGCCCATCAGCTTACCGACAAGATGCAGTATCAACGTCAATCAACCCACATTGACGGTCATTGTTTTTGGCCGGCCAACGAAATTTTCCGAAACAACGGCGGCGTAGCCGATAGTTTAGTACGTCATTATCATCGTTATGCCGCCTTATTGCCGGCCTACGCCTATCTGCAAAATCGCTTGCCGAACGAGGTAAAGGATTTGCAGGTAAAACAAACCCCGGAAGGCATTTGGCTGCATTGGAACGCCGACAGGTATTCGGAAAACGCTCAATCGGCCCACTATTTTGTGGTATACGGTTTTGAGAAGAACGAAAAAATAGACCTCAACAACCCGGCGCATATCGTGGGCATAACTGGGAATACGTCTTATTTATTGTCCGATAAAGAAAAGCGCGGAGCCTTTCGATATGTCGTCACGGCGGTAGATCGTTTTCACAACGAAAGCAAAAAAGGAGAACGCATTAAAATAAAATTTAAACGATGACGAACGAACCCGTTCCTATATCTCCGGACTGCACTTGTTGTAAATACTCCTCCCGGAATGTTTTTCTCTACCGATATTATCCTCAAGGGATATTTCTCTCTAAAGAAGAACATGTACAAAACACCATCTACTTTTTGCTGAAGGGCGAAGTATGGATGAACAGTAACGCATACCCGGACACAATTATCCGCGAAGGCGCTTTTGTACTTCAGCCGGCCGGTTCTACGGCGGATTTTCGCGTTCATACACCGATAGAGGTCATTGTCTATTTTTTCGATCATTTGCCTACTGTCTGCTCCCCCCGTTTTCCGCAGGAGTCCGACGGACGGGAAGCGATTACATCGGCTCCGGTGATGCAGACGTGCGACGCTGTGCATTTTTTTCTGAAAGGCGTAAAGATGTCCTTGAACGACGGATTACTTTGTTCGGAGTACATGCAATCTAAACAAACCGAATTATTTTATCTCTTGAACCATTATTATAAGCCGGAAGAGTTGGACGACTTTTATGCGCCGATATACAATCTTCATCAGAGTTTCCGATACTTTGTGATGAACAACTATCATCGTATCAAGGATGTGGAAGCCTTTGCCCGGTTGGGCGAATACAGTGTATCCTCTTTCCGCCGATTGTTTAAAGAAACCTTCAACGAGCCGGCTTATCAATGGATATTAAAGCAGAAAAGCAGGGATATATACAACGACATTACAACAACCAATATGTCAATCACCGAGATAAGCAACAAGTACGGATTCGAGACCTTGTCCAACTTCTCGCATTTTTGCAGCAGTAAATTTGGGAAACCTCCACGCGCTTTACGCGGCAAATAAGGAAAAGATATTTACTTCTTGTTGGTGTTCGTACTGCCGGTCTGTTTGTTTGTTGACGGAGTATTCGCAGCCGGCCGGGTTGTTGTTGTTGCTTTCCCGTTGTTAGCCGGTCGGGTTGTTGTTCTGTTATTGGCCGGTCGGGTTGTTGGTTTAGCCGTATTGGCCGGTTGTTTATTGGCCGGAGTATTGGTTGTTGTTCTGTTATTGGCCGGAGGATTTGTCCTGTTGTTAGCCGGATTCGTTGCCGGAGGCAGATTGTAAGTAGAAGGCCGGTTGGTTGGAGTTGTAGATTGCCGGTTGTTTGTAGAAGAAGCTCCCCTCACGGCCAGATTTCTGCTTAAGATACTTGATGACGATTCTACCGTATTGTTGTGATAGTTTTTTACTTCTCTCACTAAGATTAATTGGCAATTACTCATCCACGATTTATAAGCCACGGCGCGTTTGTAGGCCTGAAACTGTATTAACTCCGGCGCGTTTTTAAGCACGGCGTAGGCGCCGTTTCCGGCAGCCGTTGCTCCATGAAGGACAATAGCCCGTTGATACATTTGGTATTTATTGGCTCCGCAGATAATAACAGGAGGCAACGACAAGGTTTGTCCTCTCCCTGTCCCTTTCAGTACAAACGTGAGCGATACGCTTTCGTATCTTCCCACTTGGATACGGCCGATTCTTACATCCGCATCTAAGTTTAGGGCATTGCCTTTCAACTCTACATTGTTTAATTTCACAGACACCCCTCCACCTTGCGCCATGATATGGGGTGCAACGCTCAACATTACCACGAATAGTATACCGGATAAGATTTTCATCGTTTTAATCAATTAATAATATACACTATAGTAATACCTATCTGAGTAGGACCAATGTAACTTTTCTGCCAGGGATTCAAAGCCTTTCCGTCTCCATCCTTTGCATTTTTGTTGTAGTAAAGCCCATTGACGGAGTGATAATATCCGGCTTTGCTTATTTCTCCCAAGTCTTTGATTCCTGTTGTATAATCGAACTTATAATATTTTAACTGGAGAAATCCCACGCCGAGCGAGAACTCTACATTAAGATGAGGCGTTATATATAATTGGTATCCGTATGCAACTCCTGCTCCATAAGCTGTTCCATCTACAAAGAGGTTTCTTCTTTTGAAACCGAAGAAAGGCAAGGACATCCGTTCAATATCAAATCCGCCGTAAACTAAATGTGCGCCGACATAATGTTCGTTAAACGTTTCGCGCAACCAATAGCGAAACTCCGGCTGAACCATATAATGCTTCCAGGCATAAGGAGCTTTCAGCGCCCACCCATTGTAATTGGCCGACAAATTCACGGAGAATGTCTTGTTAATAGCATATTCTCCTCCTATATTAAATGTAGCAGTGGCGTCGTAAAGAAGATTACTTTTCACCGCCACTTTTTGCGAATATACAATTGTAGTTACAAAGAAGTAACATAGAAAACAAAAGCATATTTTGTTCATAACAGTCCTGATGTTTCAACATTAATAAATTGTACAAATATAAAAGAAATATTCAAGACAAAGTGATTTGTTGTTTTTTTTTTAATGAATAGTGGGAGCTTCATCGTATCAAAAACACGTTTTTTTCTTGTTTTTTTATTCCATTTGCATTATATAACTCCACAAAAATGATATATATACCTGCCTTCAGACGATTTCCTGCAGAAGTTTTTCCATCCCACAGAAACTCTCCCGATATGCCCGGCAATTCATGATTCGCCACCTCTGCCACCAAAGAACCTGCCATATTATATATGTATAGGCGGCATCGGTATCCGGGGTTTTCCAATTGATAGGAGATATGATAAAGCCCGTCTTCCATGAGTGTGGGAATAGATATGTTGGTTGGAGTATTGCTCCCTTCGTTCATGAATTGAGAGTTCCGGTATCCCGGTGTTCCATATCCGGCCGTGGCGGCGGCCGATGTCCAGTTGTCGGCATCCTGTGTTGGGGCATCGGGGTTGATACGTTCTAAGGCAACGCCTTTGGTATTATTCACAAACGTTTCGTACCATTGGGATGAATAAGTTATTTGGTCAATCACTACACTATCTCGTGTGCGGAAAAGCACAAGCGTGGAGGAAGTGTTGTTTATGATGGGTATTTTCAATTCGTAGACCGATTCGGGAGAAGAAAGCAGATAAAAAGAAGCGACGGCCTCTTTGTCTTTTGTCAGCAGAGCATACCCTTCTGTATTCATAGGAAATACATTAGACAAAGGATAAGAAGCTCCGAAGGCGCCATTCGATTTGAGAGCCGTCAGGGAGAGCGATTGAAGGGATAACGTTCTACCGGAACGATTATAAAGTTCCACGTACTCGCTTCCTCCGCTGAAAGGATTGGGCAATAGTTCGTTGAATATCACTTCTCCGGGTTCGATATCGGACAAGACTTCGGCCGGTTCTTCAGTCGTTTCGGGAGAGGAATTGGGCGAACCGGGTGTGCCTCCTCTTGCATCTGCGGAGAGATAGGCATCGTCTCCCAAGCGTTCCCACGAAATGCCGGACTGGGCTTTCGGATAATAGAACTCGTCGATTAATTCTCCTTGGGCGTTTTCCAATTGCAATAACTTACCTGTATTTGACAAAGCTGCCGGGAATTGAGCGATGGCAACACTTTGTCCGGCTTCGTCCACGTGAATAGGTCTGTCGGCTCTGTAAAGGACGGCATACCCTCCGGGTGGAAGTATAAGCATATCTATGGCGATTCTTTTTCCGTCGTAGATAAAAATCCATCCTTCCAGCGAGACAGGCGTTTCCGATACATTATATAATTCTACATATTCCGTTTCGGGAAAAGCCGTCAATCCTTTCGGGTTGGCCATAACTTCATTGATAAGCACTTGTCCCGGTTTGCCGGGGAAGGCAGCGGGGGATTCTTCTTTTTCATACAGAAATTCCCAAGCCTGTTCGGCAATTGGTGTACCGTCCGAATCGTACAAACCGCTTATAACAACAACATATTCGCGCCCGTTTTCCAGCGGAGCGGGCGAATATACCTTTACCGTAGCCTGATTCGGGCCATATTCCAATACGGCTTCCCCTATATTTTCTATTTCACAAACAGCTTCGGATATACGTACGGTTTTGTTGAAAAAGAACTGCAATTCGCGCTCATTCAAAGCCTCTGCCGAAAGGACTTCCAAGCCGGTGTATTCGTCCGGTTCGGGTTCGGGTTCCGGCTCCGGTTCGGGTGATGGTTCGGGTGATGGTTCGGGCTCCGGCTCCGGGAACTCGGTTATTTTGTGTGTTACTTTCAGATTATCTATATAGTATTCGCTGGTTCTTGTTTTTACATAGCGGCAGGTGATTATCATAAGGGCTTGGGGATTGGTGGAAGGTGACGCCATTTTGTAAGTACCTTCTTTGTAGAACGCTTGTTCGCCTTCTTTGCGGGTATAAAGCGTCCAGAGTTGGCCTTCTTCCAGAGTCAGGCGAATGGAAACAAATGTGTAAGGTTCGTCCAAAAGCGCTGCTCGCCCGGTGATACGCGGCGCGGTGTTGTTCTTGGCGTCTTTTTCGTAGAGTGAAACTCTGCGTGTATTGTTCCCCACCTGGATATAAATGGTATCCGAAGCGTATACGTAGATTCGCAGATTATTCTCGTTGCTCGATTGGAAGTCCATTTTTACGTCCATCTCCCAAGTCATATTTTCCTGGAAAGATAAGGGTAGATAGAGCGATGCGCTTCCTCTTTCGCCCTGAGGGGAGGTGAATTGTAATTGTCCGGAGGCATTTATCACGAACCGGTCGATATCTCCTTCCCAAGGATTGTCGGAAATGAGAGATGTTCCGGAAAAGGATTCATTCAATTGTGAAAACAAATGGAATGGCGACAGAAGTAGCCATAGAAACAAGATCTGTTTCATAGTTAAGTCGTTTTGTATTGTTGTTAATAAATATTATTTATCTTTGCGTTCTGTTTTTAATCAATCGCAATAGCGGTGCAAATATAAATCAAACTTATTAACGAAGCAAAATAACGCTCAAAATGAAAGTTGCAATTGTTGGTGTAAGTGGAGCCGTAGGACAAGAGTTCCTGCGTGTACTCGACGACAGAAATTTTCCCGTAGACGAATTAACTCTTTTCGGTTCGTCCCGTAGCGCCGGACGTGTCTATGCTTTCCGTGGCAAACAGTATACTACGAAAGAATTGAAGGACAACGACGACTTTAAGGGTATTCACCTTGCTTTTGTATCCGCCGGTGGCGGTACCTCGGTAGCCTTTGCCGAAACGATTACCCGGCACGGAACGGTTATGATAGATAACTCCAGCGCTTTTCGCATGGAGAACGACGTTCCCTTGGTGGTGCCCGAAGTAAATGCCGAAGATGCCTTGAATCGCCCGCGCGGCATTATTGCCAATCCGAATTGTTCCACCATTCAGATGGTGGTTGCTCTGAAACCCATCGAACGTCTTTCGCATATCAAACGCATACATGTAGCAACCTATCAGGCATCCAGCGGGGCTGGGGCAACGGCTATGACGGAGTTGGTGCAACAATACGAACAGATTCAAAAAGGCGAAACGCCTACGGTGGAAAAGTTTGCCTATCAGTTGGCATATAACTTGATTCCCCATATCGACGTATTTACCGACAACGATTATACTAAGGAAGAAATGAAAATGCATAACGAAACCCGCAAGATTATGCATTCCGACGTAGCCGTGAGCGCAACCTGTGTGCGCGTGCCGGTGATTCGTTCGCATAGCGAAGCTACCTGGATAGAAACCGAGCGTCCCATTAGCGTAGAAGAAGCGCGCCGGGCTTTTGCCGAAGCCGAAGGTATTGTTCTGCAGGACTACCCTTCGCGCAAGGAATATCCGATGCCCTTGTTTGTTGCCGGCAAAGATCCGGTCTATGTGGGTCGAATCCGCAAAGATATAGCGAATCCGAACGGTCTGACGTTCTGGACGGTGAGCGACCAAATCAAAAAAGGAGCCGCTCTCAATGCCGTTCAGATTGTCGAATACTTATTGAAAGTAAAAAACCTCTGAACTTGCCTGAAGCCGCAGGCTTGGTGTGAAATATGCTGGAATATTTTGGCGTTATAACGGGTTTGCTTTATCTCTTTTTGGAGATAAAGCAACGTCGTGCGATGTGGATCGTGGGAATCCTCTCCTCGATTGTTTATGTCTATGTATTTTTTGTTGCGAAAGTATATGCGACTATGGGGTTGAACCTGTGTAATGTATGTATCAGCATCTATGGCTTTTGGCAATGGAGCCGGGGGAAAGGGCAGACAGACGGTGAAGTTGCTTCGACGCATGGGATTCTTTACCAACATCTCACCTGGCGACTTGCCGGAATTATCTTTTCTTCGTTTGTCGTTATCTACGTATTTATCTGGTATGTATTGAAGCATTATACCGATTCGCCCGTTCCGGTGGGCGATGCCGTGGTAACCACCATCGGAATTGTGGCGACGTGGATGTTGGCCCGCCGGATTATTGAACACTGGATAGGCTGGATTGTGGCCGACACCTTGTCTGTCTACCTCTATTACAGATTGGGATTATATCCCACCATGTTTCTTTATTTTTGCTACACGATACTGGCTTTTGCCGGATATTATATGTGGAAAAAGAATGGAATAAAGGAAGATGGAAATCTTTTATAACAATATTATCGTAGCGAACGGAAGTTTCCCCGTTCTGCCGGCAGCTTTGGAGTTGCTGGATAAAGCTTCCGTAGTGATTGCCTGCGACGGAGCGGTTGCGTCGCTTCACCAACGCGGGATTGTCCCAACGGCTATCGTGGGCGACTTAGACAGTATCCCCGACGCTTTACGTCGGCTTTATGCCGACCGGCTTCACTGCGAAACAGAACAAGATACAAACGATTTGACCAAAGCCATCCGTTTTGCCTGCGATTCGAAGCTTACCGACGTGCTGATACTCGGCGCTACCGGTCTGCGCGAAGACCATACCATCGGCAATGTTTCCCTCTTGTTGGATTACGCCCCATTGTTGAGCCGGGTAGAGATGCTGAGCGATTATGGACTCTTCACGCCCCTTCTCCACAGCGCCACACTTGCCAGTGTGAAAGGCCAGCAGATCTCCATCTTTTCCCCGCATCCGGGAGTAGAAATTGTGGAGACGGAGGGTTTGCGCTGGCCTATCTGTCAGAAAATCCTCACCTCTTGGTGGCAAGGCAGTTTGAACGAAGCTTTGGGCAACACCTTCACCCTCCGGCTTGTGGGGGGAGGGGTGATTGTTTACCGGCATCATCCGGCCGACTGAAGCTCTTTTTCTGCCGCATTGTTCACCAGGTCGTTCTCCTCCGCATTTTCTACAATCCGGTCGCTTTTTTGCGGATATAGCTTGTCCGTAGGTGTTAAAAAGCGGCACAAGGATGTGATTCTATTACGCGTTGCGATGGGAAAATACCAAAGGCAAGAAAGGGCTTTTCGGACTGTGCGAGAGAGGGCCGGATTGCAGGATAGGAAGAAATGCTATACATTTGCACCAATGCCCAAGCACGTAGTGGTACATGATGGGTGGAAAAATAATGTAAAAACAAAACAGCAAACAGGCAATGAATAGTTCCGTCATCCTTTTCATCATAGCAGCTTATTTTGGTGTGCTGTTGATTATTTCGCACCTCACCGGAAGGAAAAACAGCGGGAATGAGGCTTTTTTCCTCGGAAACCGGAAGTCACCCTGGTACATCGTTTCTATTGCTATGATAGGGACGTCGCTGTCGGGTGTTACCTTTGTTTCGGTTCCCGGCATGGTGCGCAGCATCGACATGACGTATATGCAGACGGTGTTCGGCTTTTTTGTAGGCTACATCCTAATTGCCAAAGTCTTGCTCCCGCTTTATTACAAACTCCGGCTTACGTCTATCTATGCCTGGCTGGAAGAACGCATCGGAAGGCGCGGTTACCGGACGGGCGCATCTTTTTTCCTCTTGTCCAAAATAGTTGGAGCCGCCGCCCGCCTTTATTTGGTGGTGCTTATCTTGCAATCTTACGTGTTCAACGCCTGGGAGATACCCTTCGGCGTAACAGTAGTTATCAGCATAGCCCTCGTTTGGCTTTATACCTTTCGCGGAGGCATTCGCACCATTGTCTGGACGGATACGCTGCAATGTATTTGTTTCGTTTTCATGCTGGGCATCATCATCTGGGAAGTAAAGAACAAGATGGGAACGGACGTGGGCGGCATGATACGGACCCTAACGGACAGTACGTATTTCCGCCTCTTTGAGTTCCGCGACTGGCATAGCACACAGCACTTTACCAAACAGTTTTTCAGCGGCATTTTTATCACTATTGTGATGACGGGCCTCGACCAGGATATGATGCAGAAAAATCTTTCTTGCAAGAATCTGAAAGATGCTCAAAAAAACATGTACACGTATGGTTTTGCCTTTACGCCGGTCAATTTTCTCTTCCTCTCGCTGGGCGCTTTGCTGCTGATATTGGCAGGTAAGGAAGGAATTGCCTTGCCGGCGCTGAGCGATGATATACTGCCGATGTTCTGCACGTCGGGGATACTGGGTCAATCGATCCTGATATTTTTCACCATCGGCATCATAGCCGCCGCATTCAGCAGCGCCGACTCTGCGCTCACGGCGCTCACCACGTCTTTTTGTGTAGATATCTTAGGCGTAGAAAAGAAGGAAGCCGGGCAGGCCCGCCGTATACGGCTCAGGGTTCATTTGCTCATTTCCGTCTTGTTTGCCCTCATTATCTTGTTATTTAAGGCGTTGAACAACCGGAGCGTAATTGATGCCATTTACATGATAGCCTCCTATACATACGGTCCGCTGCTGGGTTTATTCCTCTTCGGACTGTTCACAAAAAAGAAACCCCGCGACCGCTATGTCCCTTACATTTGTATAGCCTCTCCGCTGATATGCCTTATGGTGAGTCACCTTACCAAGCTGTATACCGGCTATGTTTTCAGTTACGAAATGCTGATGATAAACGGAGGCCTCACATTTGCGGGATTATGGTTTGCATCCAAAAAAAAAGAATATGGAAATAAAGAACGCAACATTTGTAGTCAGTAATACCGACGTGCAAAAATGCCCCGAAGGAATCCGTCCGGAATATGCCTTTATCGGGCGAAGCAACGTGGGCAAATCCTCCTTAATTAATATGCTTACCCAGCGAAAGGGGTTGGCCATGACTTCCCAGAAGCCGGGGAAGACGCAACTGATTAATCATTTTCTTATTAACGAAACCTGGTATCTGGTAGATCTTCCAGGCTATGGGTATGCCCGGCGAGGAAAAGAAGGGAGGGAACGAATACGCCGGATTATCGAAGATTATATTTTGGAGCGCGAACAGCTTGCCAATCTTTTCGTGCTGCTGGATTGCCGGCACGAACCGCAGCAGATAGACCTCGAATTTATGGAATGGCTGGGCGAGAACAGCATCCCCTTCTCCATCATTTTTACCAAAACAGATAAACTAACCCGAACTCATCTGCAAGAAAACCTGAAAGTCTATCAGACGCAACTTTTGGAAACCTGGGAAGAACTCCCACCCATCTTCTTCTCTTCGGCTGAAAAGAAAGAAGGGCGGGAGGAAATACTGGGATATATCGAAGAGGTCAATGCTCGGTTTTTGAAATAACGCGGTCGTAAACAAACAAACTACAAGCAGCCACCAGGCCGATGGCCAGCAAGATCATCCAAAGACGCGAAGGCTGGTAGGTATCCCACAGCAGGCGCGTGAGTTCCTGTGGACTGAGGTTTATCCGGCGAGCTACTTCTTCAAAATAAGCGCCGGTAGACAGTCCTTCGGGTATTGTCAAACCTTTAGACGCCGCAAAGTTTTCCGTAATCGCCACCTTGTCCGACATGCTCTGGTACACATTGCCCGATATAACACCCGCCAGCAAATTGCCGAGAAACACCGGGATAAACGAATACCCCATATACAAAGCTTTCTTGTCCGAGGGCGCAATACGTCCGATGTATTCCTGTATCTTGGGCGAACCGGCCATCTCGCCCAAACCGAAAATAAGGAGAGCAACGAGCGTGAACAATACATTTTGCGAAACAAACGTGAGCGCCATCCCGACGGAACAGACCAGAAAGCCGCTCATCATAGACCGGAGCGGTCGCATCTTCATAATCAAGCCCGATACCAAGACCTGGAAAAGAATGATATAAAACGCATCCATATTGGTAATAAATTCGGCTTCCATCACACCGGGCGCCGGGCTATAATTGGCTGTAATAAAAGGAACGAAGCGATGAAAGAAGTCGTAGAGCACAGACGTATCCACCCATTGCGAAACAAATACGGGCAAGGTAAAAAACAATTGGTGATACATCGCCCAGAAACCGGCTACAATCAGGAGAAAGACCAGAAACTTCGCATCCTTGAGGATAGCGCCCATATTGCGGAAAATTTCACCCAAAGCGTGGAGCAAAGAAGTGTCCGGTTTTTTGTTTTCGCTACGTCCGGGTTCTTTATAAAAAGGCAGCAAGAGCAGATTTAACGAAATAATCCCCGCCGAGATATAAAAGATAAGATGGGAGGAGGATTTGAACAGCATCGTAACCATCGGCCCGAAGAAAGCGCCCACGTTTACAATCATGTAGAAGATGCCGAAGCCGATGGAAGACGTCTCGGCCGTAGTCGTTTTCGCCACCGTAGCCTGTATGATGGGTTTGAACAACGCCGCTCCCACCGCCAGATACAAATACATCAAGAATACGCCCGTGAAGGACGAAAATAAAGGTAGCAACAAAAAAGCCGAAGCATAAATGATAAAAGAAAGAAACAGCACCCGCTTATAGCCGTAATGGTCGGCGATAGCGCCCGTCAACACCGGGAGAAAGTAAAGGATGCCGGTTCCGACGCCCATCAACAAACCTTTCTGACTTTGGGAGAATTCCAATCCGCCCAAATCGGACGAACCTGTCAGATAATTTGCAAACAACATAAAAAAACCATACCAAGCCCAACGCTCAAACAATTCGAGCGTATTGCCTATCCAGAAGGTCCGGGGAAATTTACGAAAGGGATTCATGATACTAATTCTTATTTAAGTGGCGATAAAAGTAAGATATTTTTTGCAATCCGTGATTTCTATTTCGGATTTGTTTTTGAAAAAGTAAGTCCCCCTACTCAAAGAAGAGTTCGTATGTTACGATTTGCGAGAACGAACAGCGACGTTTTATCTTCTCTTCGATGACCGTGCAGAGTAAATTGGCAAGCATAGAATCTTTAGGTAAATGAACTTTTTTTAGCCAATAATGGTCGTGTTTGCTGCCCTAACCTCAAATGCGTGAATTTGTGAGCTAAAAACGAAATTGCACTCCGGCGTAAAATGAGCGTCTGTTGTAATATTTGTAACCAATCACACTTGAATAATCATCATTGTGCATAACGGTACGCTCATTTTTCGTATCCAGAAGGTTGTTTATTGTCAGGAAAAGAATCAAATGTGATGCTTTTAATGTGAATACCTTATTGTAAGAAAAGTCCAAACGAGAATATCCCGAATACTTGTTTCGGTTGTAATCGCCATATAAAGGTTTGTATATGCCTGCTTCATTCGCCTCCGAACGAATCACCGGAGTATAATAAAGCCCTGGTCTACTCAAAAAGGACAGAGAAAAAGTACCGGCCTTTTTAGGATAATAGGAGAGATATGCCTTTATGAAATAATCCATCTTGTTGGGAGAATTATACCATTTCTCATCCTTCCGGAATTTAGAATAGAGATATGTATAAGAGAAAGATGCGGTGAAAACTTCCATCTTTTTGCTAAGATGAATCTCTACTCCCTGTATTTTCTTTAATAATCTTTCCGAAGTATTTGTCTCCGAAAAAGTTTCATTCAGATGTTCTCTCTTATAGTACGAAGACAATTGAAGGCGGAAATCATTCTTGCTGAAAAAATACTCCAACGAATATTGTTTCGTTGATATGGGAGTAAACTCCTGCAGGGTATAATAAGGCGTTGCATAAGCATTATATGCGCCCAGAGAAGCCAAGATGGAGTTCCAATCGTTCATTACATATTTCAGGTTTACTTGATAAGACCAATATCCCTTTTGTGTTTTGAGCGGTATATTTTTTCTTAATCCTAATCCTATGGTCAATCCATCAATCATTTGTAACCGGTTATACAGATAAAACTCCGGATTATGATTTGAGACTCCATTATCAAACCGATAAGATGGGTCATGAGGACTTATCGCATAATAATACTTAGGAAACCGGAGCCGGTAATCTACCTTTGAGTACTCGTGCGAAAATCCGGCTTGTATGTTCCACAACGAAGTGAAATAGTATTTAAAGTCAAGGTTGTTATATATAAAATAGCTCTTCTGCTTGGAAAGAATATTTCCAAATTCAAAATCTTCTTCCGAAAAATCCGTACCCTGATTGATGGATAGAAAACCGTTGCTCAATTTGTATTTCACATTCAAAATATTAAAATTCCGTTTCTTGCCTGCTTTTACTTCTCCGGAAAACGCATAGGAGTAATCATTCGCCGCATATCCTTCGTTAATAAAGTAGGAATATAAATTTACGGTTACTTTTTTCGATGGTTCCGCATGAAAATTGAATCCGATATCTTCCGACAAAAACTTGTTGATATCCTCGTCATTGCGGTTAATCCATAAATAGGGATTTGAAAACTGATAATTTCCATAAATTTGAAAAAAACCCTTTGCCGTAAGTGGTCGTGAATGCATAAAACCTATATTGGCCAATGATAACGACAAGGTTGTTTCTTCGGATGTTAATTTCTTTATCGTGCCAATCTCAACCAAGCCGGCAGTTGCATTACTATATATCAGGGGAGGATTACTTGCATATACATTTTGCTCTTCTATCATTTCCGAATTAAAGAGACTAAAATTACCAATCCCGTCCATCCGGGAGTTACGGACAGGCTTGTATACCGGAACCTCGTTGAGGATAACTCTCGACATATTTCCGGAGCTACCCCGCAGTTCCGGATCGGCGCTTTCGGAAACATTGGTCGACGCCGGAAGTACCGTAATCATTTTCAGTGCATCGCCTGCCGACGTTGGTGTATTATATATGTCATATTTGGAGATTTCCTGCACCGAAAACTCTTTGGATAAAGAAGGATTGGCTTTTATTACCACTTCCACAAGCATCTGCCGGTCGTCTTCCATGAGGATGGAAATCTCTTCATTGATATCTATGGATGCGATGGGGATAATCCGGGTCTTCAATCCTAAAAAAGAGACTATCAGCGTATCTCTCGTTAAATTGCGCGATTCGTACCGGAGAACAAAACTTCCATTTATGTCGGATGCCGTCCCTTTATCGGGTTCGTTTTTCAGATAGACATTTGCGGCCAACACCGGTTCGCCCGTCTTATCTGTTATACGACCCCGTATGCCGGTTTCCTGAGCAAATATTTCTACCGGCACAACCCATAAAAAGAAAGCTATACCGAATAAATGAACGTATGTTCTCATACGCATCAGACAACTATTCTATCTCCAATTTCTTTTTATAATCGCTGATAAAATAACTGTTCGGATAAACTGTTTCTGCCATCTGCAAATACTTTTTAGCTTCCTCAAAGTTTTTGTTTTGAATATAATAACGAATCAGCATTTCGAAGGCATATTCCTTCCCCCATGTAGGCTGATACGGATTATTTACATTTTGGGGAGTAATGGATATGGCCTTTTTCAGATAATAATCCGTTTTCTTTCCTCCGCCAAAACTCTTCGGCGTATAAAAGTCATTGCTTCCCAACACATACCAGCCTCGCAGGTTTGTAGAATCAAGCTTCAATGCTTTTTCTGCATTTTCTGTTATTTGCGACGAAAGAACCCCGGCATCCATTCCGGATACAAACTGTATATAAAAGCTTTGTACAAGGGCCAACAAAGCATAATCTTCGGAGTTCTTGTCCTTCATTTTTTCCAGCGTAGCGTAAGCTTCCTTTACTGCTTCTTTACTGTTATCTTTATCGCCTGATTTCAGATAGAAAACGCTCTTATAATAATCAATATAGGCCTTCCAGTACAGCACAAGGTTGTTCCGGCTCTTAAGCTCGTCCAAACTTTTTGAAAGGCTATCAAGCGGAGTAATAGAATTTTTGATAAAGCAATTATTTATTGCTGTTTCAATCTTATTTTGGATACCATTCAGTACATCTTCCGTAATTTCTGTGGAAGAGTTGTATTCCCTACCGGTTGCAAACATTTCTGTGTTCATTGTTGCAATCCATAACAAGGCAATGAACCAAATACTAATTTTTTTCATGATTTTATATTTAAAATAATTTGTTGACATAATTTCATTAAAATCTGTTTACCGAATTATTGAAGGCAAAAGGTGAGGTGACAACAAAACAGTCACGACACAGGTCCAACCTACGAACTGAATATTTCATCATGTTGCACAACAACTCAACAAACGTTGTTTTTCCGGAACCATTCTGCCCTAACAGAGCGACAACTTCACCGGAATTGACAGCCAGTGAAACATCGCGCAAAAGGGATGTCCCCTGAACTGAAACATTCTGAATAGTCTCAAAAGTGCCATCGGCAGTAAGAATCCGGTTGATATTTTCGTCGATATAACTCCCCAAAATGCAGGAATTTAACCCTAATGATTCCGTAAGTAACGAAATATTTTGGGTTAAAAAGCCCACTTCCTGAAGGATAAAGCGATAACCCCTGTCTCCATATTTGACTAATACACTAAATAGATTGGCTATCTCACCACCAAGTATTCCTCCCAGATAAGGCTTCAAATCATATTTCTTATTGGTTGGAAACACCTTGTATGGCTGACACGAACGCTGGTGAACATATTTATTTGAGAATCCCTGTATATTCTCAACTTGCTTGTGAATCAGAAATTTGTCAAACTTGACATTCTCGTTAAAAATTAAAGCCAATGACTCTACCAAATTCTTCGGGCCATATAATCCGGAATCCAAAGACACTATCAATTCTTTTGGTCTTTTTGCTTTCATATTTATTATGGGAATGGATGTGGATATACATTTA
>JAISZY010000191.1 GCA_031284375.1 Tannerellaceae bacterium
GTGATTTATCATGCGGCCGACAATTCCTTCCCCCCCTGGTCGGAATACAACAAGATATGCGGTTTGGGCGGATGGGAAGGACGCGACGAAAACGCCGGCCCCTACGCCTACTGGTCTAACGGAGAATTGATAAAAGACAGTTCGCCGGGGAGAGGCGGCTCGCACGGACGTCAGCACGAATACATCATGATAGCCCGCACGGATGCGCACCCCATCATAAACGGATTGCCCAACCGATGGGCGCACGCGCAAGACGAGCTTTACGACCGTATGCGTGGCCCCGCCAACGTGGCTTCTCTGCTATACACCGCCTATTCGGATACGGCAACGGGAGGATCGGGGCGCGAAGAACCGCTGATGTTTACGGTAGATTACGGGAAAGCCCGTATTTTCCATACCATGATAGGACATTGCGGGCCTACGTATCAAAACAATCCGGCCATGCAATGCGCCGGATTCCAGGTCACCCTGTTGCGCGGCGCGGAATGGGCGGCAACCGGCAAAGTGACCCAAAAAGCCCCCAAAGATTTTCCTACATCTACGCATATTACTTATCGATACGACTATAAAGAATAACTATGTCAAGCATGTTTTTTGCGCGACGTACGCCTGAGTGATTCCGGTGTGCGTCGCTTTTTTATTGTACGGGAAAAATAATATAGTACAGACTTGCGTTAGTTACGTATATGAAAGCTATCTTTACATATTCGATTTACTTTGTTAAATCTTTCTTTCGCGTATACGATAGAGTTTTAGGAAAAAAGAAAAAAATATAATATAATGGCAAAATGGAATTTTCGAACCCCAACACAAGAAGAATTAGCGAATAGCGCCAGGCTGGAAGCCGCATTGGGATATAATCCCATCGTAAGTCTTTTGCTTGTACAACGAGGAGTAATTTTGGCCGAGGAGGCGAAAAAATACTTTAAACCCAACCTGGGCAATCTGCACGACCCGTTTCTGATGCCGGACATGGATAAGGCCGTATCCCGGCTGAACAAGGCGCTGGGAAATAAAGAAAAAATCTTACTCTACGGAGATTATGATGTAGACGGAATAACGGCTGTTTCGCTGGTGTATAAATATTTGCGCCCATACTCCTCCACGTTGGATTACTATATTCCGGATCGTTACGACGAAGGATCGGGCGTGTCGGACAAAGGCATCTGCTATGCAGAGGCCAATGGCGTGACACTGATTATTGTGCTGGACTGTGGCATCAAAGCGATCGATAAGATTGCCTGCGCCAAGCAAAAAGGCATTGATTTTATTGTTTGCGACCATCACATGGCGGACGAAGTCTTGCCGGACGCCGTAGCCGTATTGGATGCCAAGCGCATGGATTCGCACTATCCTTACGAACATCTTTCGGGATGCGGAGTTGGATTCAAATTCATGCAAGCCTTCGCCCAAAGCAACGACTTCCTGTTTGCCGAACTGGAGAAACTGCTGGAGCTAACCGCCGTAAGCATCGCTTCCGATATTGTGCCGATTACGGGCGAAAACCGCATCTTAGCCTATTACGGCCTAAAGCAACTGAATACCAATCCCAGCCTCGGACTGCAAGGCATTATAGACGTATGCGGACTGTCGGGCAAGGAAATAACCATCAACGACCTTGTCTTTAAAATAGGCCCGCGCATCAATGCTTCCGGTAGGATGATGAACGGCAACGGCCGGGAGGCGGTAGATTTGCTGCTGGCAAGAGACAGCGAAAGCGCCCGCGAAAAGAGTGAAAACATCAACCAGTACAACGACGAACGCCGCGAATTGGATAAAAAAATAACCGACGAAGCCAATGCGATTATCGACCAATTCAGCAACATAGAAAACCGCAAAGCCATTGTGGTGTACGGTCCGGGATGGGAAAGGGGCGTTATCGGTATTGTAGCCTCGCGGCTTACGGAGAAATATTACCGCCCCGCTGTGGTGCTAACCCAGTCGTCCGGGTTTATCACCGGTTCGGCGCGCTCGGTACAAGGATTTAATATCTATAAAGCCGTAGAAAGCTGCCGTGATTTGCTGGAGAATTTCGGCGGACACGACTACGCGGTTGGCCTTTCGCTGAAAAAAGAAAACTTGGAAGCATTTACCGAACGTTTCCTTCATCTGGCCGCCGAAGAAATAGATACCGAACAAATGATACCGCAAATCGACGTAGATATGGTATTAGACCTGAAAGACCTCACGCCCAAACTGGCAAACGAAGTGAAAAAGATGAATCCCTTCGGGCCGGACAATCCTAAGCCGGTATTTTGCAGCATGAACGTGAAAGACTACGGCACAAGTAAATTGGTAGGTAAAGACAACGAACATATCCGGCTGGAACTTGTAGACGAAAGCGTCAAAACACCCGTTCATGCCATAGCCTTTGGCATGCATCCGTATCATGAGCATATCAAAGCCATGAAACCTTTTAATATCTGCTATACCGTAGAAGAAAATACGTACAACGGCAACACCTCTCTGCAATTACTGATTAAAGACATCAAGCCGGATGATATCTGAAGAACAGTCGGGCATCTACCATACGATATTAGAGAAATATTGGGGATATACGGCTTTTCGTCCGCTACAGGAAGAGATTATTCATTCGGTGGCCGGCGGAAAAGACACGCTTGGACTGATGCCTACCGGAGGAGGAAAAACCATCACGTTTCAGGTTCCGGCATTAGCGGTGGAAGGAATTTGCCTTGTGGTCACTCCCCTTATCGCCTTGATGAAAGACCAGGTAGATAATTTACGTAAGACAGGCATCAAAGCGACAGCCATTTATTCGGGCATGACGCGGCAAGAAATCATCGTACAGTTGGATAATTGCATCTTGGGCGATTATAAGTTTCTTTACATCTCTCCCGAACGGTTGAGTACGGAACTATTCCTGGTAAAACTTCAAGCCATGCAGGTTTCTTTTCTGGTGATAGACGAATGTCATTGCATTTCGCAATGGGGGTACGATTTTCGCCCGGCTTATCTTTCGATAGAAAAGATTCGGGAGCAATTGCCCGGCGTCCCGGTATTGGCGCTCACCGCCACGGCCACATCGGAAGTGATAGACGATATTCAGGACAAACTTCTCTTTAAAGAAAAGAATGTGCTGCGGAAAAGCTTTTACAGACCCAATCTTGCCTATGTAGTTCGCCATGCGGACAATAAATTAAGCGCCCTTACGCAAATCCTCCGCAAAGTGGCAGGAAGCGCTATCGTGTATGTTCGCAGCCGAAAACGAACCAAGGAAATAGCGTTGGCGCTTCAGGAAGTTGGGATATTAGCCGATTATTTCCATGCCGGACTGAACAGGGATGAAAAAACGCTTCGCCAGAACCTTTGGAAAAACGGCCAATGTCGTGTGATGGTGTCTACCAATGCCTTTGGTATGGGAATAGACAAGCCCGACGTACGTTTGGTTGTGCATATCGATATACCCGGTTCGCTGGAAGAGTATTTTCAGGAAGCCGGCCGTGCGGGGCGGGACGGAAAAAAGGCATACGCCGTTGCTATCTGCGGCGGAACGGACGACGCCAAGCTAAAAAAACGATTGGCCGACGAATATCCGGACAAAGCGTTTATCTGCCGTGTGTACGAGGCGCTGGGAAACTATTTCCAGATTGCCGTGGAGGAAGGGCAGGATTCGATACACGACTTTGCGTTGGCTGCTTTCAGCGAAGCCTTCAAATTTCCTGTCCTCCGCGCTCATCATGCGTTGAAGATACTGGAACTGTCCGGCTATATTGAATATACGGAAGATGTGGATACATCCTCCCGCCTGCTTTTTACCGTAGAGCGGGATAGTTTGTACAAGACTTTTCAACATCATCACGACGACGGGACGGAACGTGTGCTACAAACGATTCTCCGTTCGTATACCGGTCTTTTTATGGATTTTGCGTACATTAACGAACTTCTGATAGCTTCCCGTTCGGGCGTTTCCCGTCAGGAAGTGTACGAGATTCTGACGAGGTTGTCCAAATCCGGTATCGTTCGTTATATTCCTCAAAAGAAGACGCCGCTCATCATTTATACCTGCGCAAGGGTAGATCAGAAATACCTTACGATTCCCCGTTCGGCATACGAAGATCGGAGGGAACGTTTTGAGAAGCGCATTAAAAAAGTATTGGAATACATCCATGAAGACAGGGTTTGTCGTAGCCGGATGCTTCTTTACTACTTTGACGAAAAGAACAGCCAAGATTGCAAATGTTGCGATGTATGCCTGAAAAAGAACGAATCAGGCCTCAATCATGCCGAATTTAACGCCATCAAAGAGGCCCTACTGGAAGTGCTGACTACCGAACCGTGTACGGTCAAGTCGCTGACGGAATTTCTTCCTTTTCCTGTGGGAAAGAGCATCCTCGTGATTCGTTTCCTTGCCGAACACGATACTCGTTTCGTTCTGAAAGAAGGGTATATCAGCTTAGCAAATGAGGGAAGTGGCGATACCCTCAGCGGATGGAATCGGCCGCTTGCGTAAAAGCCGCCGAACTGTAGTTATACCTCATCAGCTTCAGGGTGTCGATATAGATTTTATAGTAGTTGTTTTCCGCATTATCCATCCGGATATATCCGTACAGACGCTTTGTCCGTTTGGTGGCCGGCGTTTTAAGAACAATTTCCCGATAGCCTTCATTCTCTATTTTTTCATTTACAACCAGCGTTGTATCCGGCAATTCTGCGGCGATTCGTATTTCCGGGGTATGACGCATCTGCCGGGAAATTCCCCATACGCGCAGGCTTAAGACAAAGATACTTCCCGGCAAATATTCATTTTCCGGTTTAATCTCGAATACGGTTCCGTTAAACAAGGCTTCGGGCTGGAAGATAAGATAATCACGTCGCGGCCATATATTAACGGAATCCTGATTAACAGATGGAGCCGCGCTTGCCTGAACATCCCCCAATTCCCTGACTTGTTCGTTTATATCGTCGATTACCCAATCGTAGATATGTATAAGTACATCTAAGTTTTTCCCGTACCAGACCAACGAACTGTCGTAAATCGCTTGTGTAATTTTGTGTTTTCGGAACACCGACTGATATAATGCCGCCTTGTGGGCGCTGTCCGGATACGTTTGATAGTTTGCATTTATTATATTTTCTGCCAATTGCATATCAATCAACACCTCTTTCATCTTTTTTTCCGGCAAGACGCCCCCAGGCATTTTACGGCACGACGGAAATACCATCAGGGCCAATACCATCAAAATACTGTATTTATGCAGGTTTCTTAGCATTTTTCTCTTTTTCTTCCTCTTCTTCTTCGTCTTCTTTCGACAGGCTTTTGGATAACGTATGCCGATAACAGATAAAAAGGATAAACACACCTACACAGATAGTGGAATCGGCTAAGTTAAAGATAGGGCGGAAAAAGATAAAATTTTGCCCTCCCCAAACAGGTATCCATTCCGGCAGAATGACATCAATGAGGGGGAAATAAAACATATCAACAACCTTACCGTGCAACCAGTTGGCATATCCTCCGCCTTCGGGCAGAAAGGTGGCCACCTGTCCGGCGCTATGGTCGAACAAGACGCCGTAAAATACGGAATCTACAATGTTTCCTATCGCCCCGGAAAATATCAACGCAACGCAAGCGATGTAGCTGAATTTATAGTTGTCTTTTACGACTTTGTATAGATAATAAGCGAAAAAGATGACAACAACGATTCGGAACAACGTTAGAGGCAATTTCCCAATGATTTCAATGCCAAAGGCCATCCCCGGATTTTCGGTGAAGTAAATATAAAACCAAGAGGTTATCTTGATACTTTCGTGAAGTTGCATGTGAGTCTTGATCCATATCTTAAGCGTTTGGTCAAGAACAAGGAGCAGTATGATAATCAACACTGCTCCCCAGCCTTTTTTTGCGGGACTCATATTTATCGGGCCCCTCCCTGTTTGGCTTCTATACTCAATGTGGCGTGCGGAACGGCGCGGAGCCTTTCCTTGGGAATCAGTTTGCCCGTTTCACGACAAATGCCATAGGTTTTATTTTCGATACGGATTAATGCGGCTTGCAGACTTTGAATAAATTTCATCTGACGTTGCGCCAAACGGCCGGCTTCTTCTTTCGACAGAGTTGCGGCGCCTTCTTCCAATACTTTAAATGTGGGAGAGGTATCCGATACATCGTTCCCGTCGGAATTAGTGATTCCCGCCCGCAACAAATCGTAGTCTTTTTTGGCCATTTCCAGCTTTTCTAATATAATGACGCGAAACTCCTCAAGTTCGGCATCCGAATATCTTGTTTTCTCAGCCATAGTTCGTTTTCTTTTTATTTTGTATGTATATGTTTTTTTTGAAATTACTTACACTTTATTGATGCGGATAGAGACATTAAATTCTTCAAAATCCAATATCGTCGGTTCGCTCAGGATATCTACCAACTTCAGGGAAACGGCCAATACCTGATTTATGATATATTCTTTATGTTCAAGGATGGCTTCGTCCATTTCGTTCGACGAGAGGATATGAATCTTTATTTTATCCGTAATATCGTACCCATTGCTTTTCCTCAGGTTCTGGATGCGATTCACCAATTCGCGGGCCAGTCCTTCTTTACGCAGTTCGCCGGTTAGGGTGATGTCCAACGCCACGGTTCGTTTCCCTTCGTTGGCAACCAGCCAGCCGGGGATATCCTCGGAGATAATTTCTACGTCTCCCGGTTCTATAATGGCTTCTTCTCCGTTTACGCGGAAGGCGAAACGGCCGGATGATTCGAAGATCCGGATGTCGTCTTCGCTCATTTGCTGTATGGCAACGGCCAATGGCTTCATGATTTTACCGTACCGCGGACCGAGCTTTTTAAAATCGGGTTTGACCTTTCTTACCAAGATGCCGGCCGAATGATTGGTATATTTCAGTTCTTTTACATTGACTTCGTTTAAGATTAAATCTTTTACGGCTTCGATATGTTCTTCCTGACGGATATCCGCTACCGGTATCAGGATGGTTTGCAACGGCTGACGAACTTTGATGTTTACCTTCCGCCGAAGCGCCAATACCATAGAGGAGACGTCTTGCGCCGTCTTCATGCGTTCTTCCAGCCCTTCATCTATCAAGCTTTCGTTCCATACGGGGAAGTCGGCCAGGTGGACGGATTCCGAGGAGTCGCGTCCTGTAGCGGTGGTCAGATCCAAAAACAAGCGGTCGGAATAGAACGGCGCTATCGGCGCCATCAACTTCGCTACGGTCTCCAGGCAGGTGAACAGGGTTTGATAGGCCGATAGTTTATCGGTAGTCATCCCTCCACCCCAAAAGCGGCGGCGGTTCAACCGAACGTACCAATTGCTCAGGTTGTCGTTTACAAACTCGGAGATAGCGCGCCCTGCTCTTGTTGGCTCGTAATGGGCGTAATAGTGGTCGGTATCTTTTATCAGGCTGTTCAGCAGGGAGAGTATCCAGCGGTCTATTTCCGGACGTTTGTCTTGACTGATTTCCGGCTGCGAATCGTCGAATCCGTCTACATTGGCATAAAGGGCAAAGAAGGAATAGGTGTTGTACAGGGTACTGAAAAATTTCCGTCTCACTTCTTCCAATCCTTCCATGTCGAACTTGATGTTATCCCACGGCGAGGCGTTCGTTATCATGTACCAACGCAACGGGTCGGAACCGTATTGCCGAATGGTTTCAAACGGGTCGATGGCGTTGCCCAGACGTTTGGACATCTTATTGCCGTTTTTGTCCAGTACCAATCCGTTGGATACTACGTTTCGGAACGAAACGCTGTTGGATACCATCCCGGCAATGGCGTGCAAGGTAAAGAACCAACCGCGTGTTTGGTCTACTCCTTCGGCGATGAAATCGGCAGGAAAAACCTCCTGTTTGTCGAAGGCTTCTTTGTTTTCGAACGGGTAATGTATTTGTGCGTAAGGCATGGCTCCGGAGTCAAACCATACGTCTATCAGGTCTGTTTCCCGTTTCATCGGTTTCTTTTGGGAAGATACCAGGATGATGTCGTCTACGTAGGGGCGGTGCAAATCTATCTTGTCGTAATTTTCTTTTGTATAAACGCCCGGACGGAAGTGTTTGTAGGGATTGGATTCCATCAGCCCGGCTTTTACCGATTTTTCTATTTCGTGGAAAAGTTCTTCCACCGAGCCGATACACCGTTCTTCGTCACCGTCTTCCGTTCGCCAGATAGGAAGGGGAGTTCCCCAATAGCGACTGCGGCTCAGGTTCCAGTCTTGCAGGTTTTCCAGCCATTTGCCGAAACGCCCGCTGCCGGTGCTTTGCGGTTTCCAGTTGATGGTATTATTTAGCTCTATCAGGCGTTCGCGCAGGGCGGTGGTGCGGATAAACCAACTGTCGAGGGGGTAATACAGCACCGGTTTGTCCGTACGCCAACAATGCGGATAGCTATGGGTTTGTTTCTCGATGCGGAAGGCTCTGTTCTGCACTTTTAGCATCATACACAGACTGATGTCTAATGTTTCGTCTTTTTCCGACAGATTGGCGTCGTATGCGTTCTTTACGTATCGTCCGGCAAAGGGGTCGTAGTCTGTGGCGTTCATTTTTTCCTGTACAAATTCGGGGTCAAGGTCTTGCAGGAGGAAATATTTTCCCGTCAGGTCTACCATGGGGCGACAGTTTCCTTCTTTGTCGGTTAGCATCAGGGGAGGAACGCCGTTGGCTTTGCCTACCCGGTCGTCGTCTGTGCCAAAGGTGGGAGCGATGTGTACGATACCTGTACCGTCTTCTGTTGTAACGAAATCGCCTGCTACTACGCGGAAGGCCCCTTTTCCGGGGTCTACCCACGGAATGAG
>JAISZY010000248.1 GCA_031284375.1 Tannerellaceae bacterium
TCATAAAAAATGTTGCATACAGGTGAAATTTTCATAATTCACCATGTCTTCAAATTTTCTTAAGCATGTCTCCGGAGAGTCATTACAATGATTTTAAAAATCATCACAATGAAGTCTTGCAGACACTACAATGATTTCCGGAAGACATTACAATGTTTTTCCGGAAACATCCGCATCAGATTACCAAAAGACGCAAAATCACTTTCATAAAATAGTAAATGTAGAAAAATTAACCTTCAATTACATTTACGAAAAGATATATGAATCCTGTTTATACTATCATAAGGAAACAAAAACACGGATTGTAGTGGATTTAGATGTAACCGAGATGCTGAAACTCGCTACACTTTCCGCATACAAGAACAGGAAAATCTTTGGGAATACTATTTTGCTTTGTTCCAACGGCTTACGCTATACGCCAATAACCCGCTGACAATCGGCGAAATGGGTATTGGACACGAAGACACAAAAGAAATGGACGCTCTGCGTGAAGCATTGGTTAATATGCTGATACACACCGATTATTTCAGCCCGATGAAACCCCGCATACGAGTTTTTACCAATCGCATTGAATTTGAAAACCCCGGTTCTTTGTCTATACCGCGCAATCCTGTCTTGGCAAAACTGTTTCGTATTGCAAAACTATGTGAAACTGCGGGTTACGGATTTGACAAAATGCTCGGATGGAAATACCAGACAGGTAATGAAGTTTTGTTTGAAAGTACGGTAGATAAAACAAAATTTACCTTTATGCTATTTGAAAATACTGTTATCAAAAGTACAGAGAAAACTATACGGAAAGTGAGAAATCTGCACAGAAAATAATATTATTGGTGTCAGAAAATCCAACTATAACAAAAGTACAATTGTCTGAAAGCATTGGTATTTCCGTTTCTGCAATCAGCCAACACTATGACCTGTGTATGCTGCTTTGCCCATGAGCAGGGTGGCTATATGAACCGTTCGTTAGAAAAATATTGGGTCGTATCAAAAAAGGGATGAATAAATATTGTTTTTATGTTGGTCTACCGGATGTAGATAGCAATGTTTTTTGTACTTTCGCCTCGTTTTAAGTAAAACGGGATATGCCGGGAATCGGAAATAACCCATACGCTTGCCAATTAAAAAAATATATATCTAAAAACTAATTTATTGTTATGAGTAAAGAAAGTCCTGTGAAGGTAAAATTCTACAACGGCGAAAATATACCGTTGGAGTTGCACAAAGTGCGTGTTGTTCAGAAACTGAATCTGGTTCCTATCGAACGCCGCTTGGAAGCCTTGCGCGAAGGTGGATTCAATACCTTCCGCTTAACTACCCAAGATGTTTTTCTCGATATGCTGACCGATAGCGGCACCAATGCCATGAGCGATATGCAAGTATCGGCCATGATGCACGCCGACGATGCATACGCCGGCTCGCAAAGCTTTTTCCGTTTGCAAAAAGCCGTAGAAGATGTACTGAAAAAGAAATATTTCCTGCCCGTTCACCAGGGACGCGCCGCCGAAAATGTACTCGCCTGCGCCTATGTAAAGAAAAAAGGCGATTTAATCCCGATGAATTACCATTTTACCACAGCCCTGGCGCATATCTCCCAATATGGAGGACGTATCGTGGAGCTGCTTTACGACGAAGCGTACAATATCTCTTCCTCGCATCCTTTCACAGGGAATATGAACGTAGAAAAACTGGAAAAAGTAATCCTCGAAACAGGCGTAGAGAACATCCCTTTTATCCGTATGGAAGCTTCGACCAATCTGATTGGCGGACAGCCTTTCTCGATTGCCAACCTGCGCGAAGTACGCCGGATAGCCGACCGGTACGGCCTTCGCATCGTTTTGGATGCCAGCTTGCTGGGCGAAAACGCTTACCTGATTCTGCAACGCGAGCCTGAGTTCGAAACGTCTTCGATGGAGGAAGTGCTCTCTATCATGACCGGTCTGTGCGACATCGTTTATTTCTCGGCGCGCAAGCTGAGTTCTTCGCGCGGAGGAGGCATCTGCACGAACTCGCACGCCATATACCGCGAAATGGAACCGCTGATTCCTCTCTTTGAAGGATTCCTTACATACGGCGGTATCTCGGTGCGCGAAATAGAATCGATGGCCGTAGGTCTGTACGAAACGCTCGACGAAACGATGATAAGCCAAAGCCCCCAGTTCATTGCTTATTTGGTCAATACGCTTACCTCGCAGGGCGTTCCGATGGTTACGCCTCCGGGCGTACTCGGAGCGCATGTAGACGCGATGCGCGTTTGTTCTCACATCCCGCAAAACCAGTATCCGGCAGGTTCTTTGGCTGCGGCCTTTTTCCTCATCTCCGGCGTGCGGGGTATGGAGCGAGGCTCTATCTCGAATCAGCGGGACGAAGAAGGAAACGAGACCTATGCCGATATGGAGTTGCTGCGCCTGGCTGTTCCGCGTCGTGTCTTCACGCTATCGCAGATTAAATATGTGGCCGACCGCATGGTGTGGCTCAACCAAAACCGCCACTTAATCGGCGGACTAAGGTTCGTATACGAACCGCCGGTATTGCGCTTCTTCATGGGAGGGCTGGAACCGGTTTCCGACTGGCCGGAAAAGCTCGTTGAAAAATTCAAAGAAGATTTCGGCGATAGTTTATAGGATAACGATCGTGGATAGTAATCCTACCCTTATTCTCTTATTTCGGGTAATCCAATAAGGGCACCTCTAAAAACCCCAAAATCAAGGCTTGCGACAGAGGCAAAAGCGGAGTTTACTAAAGTAAATGAGCATTTTGCCGACGGAGCGTAACGCAGAGTTTGGGGATTTTAGAGGTGCCCAATAAGAGAATAAGGGTTTATATTTACCGTTAATAAGAAATGATTTAGTCCTCTATCGGCCCGCTCGGTTCGTCCGGTTCCGGCTCTTCGTCTTTGCCTCTTCGTTGTCCGGCGCGTGCAGCGAGTATGTTGTTGTATTTTTCCACTGTTTCGTTCCAGGCGATAACGAAATTGTACACCACGTTACCTCTTTGTTCCGGCGGAATGGCGTCTTCGTATATACCGGTTTTGAGGTCTTCGGGGTCTATCGCCACGTCGCCTCCCAGTCCATCGGCCACTAATTTGGCATTGAGCATGTCGGATATGCTTCTGTACACGATGTCCGTCTGTTTGCGAATCTCCACCATGTGGTCTTTGGGTTTGTCGATGCTTTCCTCCGTCCGGCCGGCGCGGAGGCTCCGGAATTTATCTTCGGCTGCACGTAGATTCGCCACCCATTTGTTTACATCGAGCAAGGTAACGTCGGCAGAATATTTTCCTTCCAACTCTTGCAAAAGGTTGTAGACGGCGTTCGATTCTTCGACATAACTACCACCTTGTACGGCAGTTTTCCGGTAAGAGGAAAGCAGAACAAACAACCTTTCGGCCGCTTCCTGTTCGGCCGGCACGGAGAATTTCCGCGAAATTTTCACGATATTATAAAGTCCTCGGAAATATTTATTACGTTCTACGTTGACCTTCTTCATCGCCACCGTGTAAATATTCTTTTGCAGCACCTGCAATACCCGGTCCATCTTATTGTGCAGAGGTAATAAAAGTGCAAACAAGTCCATGATACCGAGCTTGTCGGCTCCAAACTTTGTAATTAGCTCTATCTGGTCGGAAATGATGCCGAACCATTCTTCCACGCGTAAGCGTTTTAAGTCTATTGCAAGAATTTTCATAATATGATGTGTATAAATTTTTCGTTTACAAAAATACAATGACTTCCAACATTTCCTGCTTTTTTGATTGATTTTTTTTCATGCTTTCGAGCATAAAAAACTTATTCCTTTTTCTTCACTAAGTCGAAGCGATGGAACACCAACCAATCATCCGAATATTCGGGGTTCATGAAGTGACTGGCGGAAAGATAAAGACCGTCTTCCCGGACAAACCATACCCTTGAGTTGTAGGTATATTCCGGGAGCTTGGTCTCTCCTACTACGTTCCATTCTCTGTCCAAAATCATGATAGAAAAAAGCTTGCATCCAAACTGTATCAACTCTAAGGCATTCACGCCTTTCTCAAGTTCCGATTTCGGATAAGCAATTCTGTAATACACATCCCGGTATTTATCGTACAGCAAGCTACCGTATTTGGGGTTCGTACATATTTCTTCGGGTGTTGCAACGAAATCGTCCGGATATTCCACCCGGTCGATGTAGCGACTTACGGCCTTCACCTTCCGGAGGGAAGTGTGGCCTATATCTACGATATAAATATCTTCGTCGTAATAAAAAGAATAAACAAATTGCCGCCCGTCATAGCAGCGGCTCACTTCGATTTCCGAGCCAAACGTCTTATACGTGCCGTCGTCCATACCCGGAAATTCGGGATATTGCACCTTCAGTCCGAGAACAGATTTATCGGCCAAGTCGATAAGTACGCATAGCGGATTTATCTCCTGCCTACGGTTAGGGATAGGCAATATATGCAGTTTATTATCGAGAATCACCAAGGGTTGCGACATACTGTTCAGCCCCGGAAAGCGGAGCAGAGGAATCCCCTGGCTCGTCGTCTCGTAATGGAACCGGTCTTTTACAACGGTAGAAGTATCGGCCAGCACAATCATCTGCACATTGGATATAAGGAAGATGCTGTCGAAAGTATGAATATGGTATCCATCCATACGTCCCACGCCATGATTACCTTCTCTTGCAAACGAGCGTTTGAACTCCGGTTTGCTTGTTGCCATGTTGTAAAACAGAATATCGTTTGTATCCGGGTTCTTAACCGTGAAGTATTCCTTCCCCTCCTTATCCGTATAAAGGGAGTAAGAGAAAAGGGAGGACTTCATCCTGTCGTCCAGCGGAAAAGAAAGAGTCTTGTCCGACCTGACTAAACGGTAAGAAGTCGCCTCGTCTGCCCGACGGCAGGAGAAAAAAGCGCATAAGAGCAATGAGATTGTAATCATACAGGTTTTCATCGGAATGTATTTAAACGTTATAAATAAACTGTCCTGAAAATTCTTCAGGACAGCCATAAATTTACCAGTCATTACTGCCACAAGGACAAGCACAGTTGCCGCCTGTTCCGCAATCATAAGGCAAGCTTAGATGTGTCAGACATGGAGATGTTGGTGGTTTTATATTAGCCAACGCTTCTGCATTAGATAACACCACATCCGAAAAAGTTACCTCACTCTTACTTTGACCGAGACTCCAGCCAGCTACGGCGGCGATAGCTACCGCAAAAATAGATATCAAAATTTTCTTTTTCATAATTCTCTAAATTTAAAATTGATTATATCATTTTGTGGTTGTATCTATCCTTTCAACAACCAAAACATATAGCTCTTTATTTTAGTTTATGCACCTCCTTTCTTTTTGTAGAGGGAACACAAGGAAAATTGTTTTGCAAGCAACAAAACAAAGTCCCTCTCCGGCTCCTTACGAAGCCTGTCCTCTGATGATTAATTTGATATACTCTTTCGTATTTGTTTTTACTGTAATGGTTTCGCTGAAGAAACCACTATCTTTAGGCGTCATATTCACCACTACTTTTAGCACCTCGCTTGGCGCAGCCGGGTATTTATCAAATTCTATCGTTGCGCAACCACAAGTGACAACAACATCGGCTATTACCAAAGGGCTATTTCCGGTATTTCGTAATGTAAACATGGCCTGTTTTGTTTCTGACTTTCCGAATGTGCCCATATCTATCTCGCTTGTATCCACAGCAACGCTCGTCTCAATCTGTATGTCCGCCGAATCGTTTTTCCCACTTATACGTTTCAAATACAACTCTTTTACCGCTAAGTTTTGAATAGGATTGCCTATCACAACTATCTTATTTTCCCTATCCAACAAGAAGGTGCGGAAATCCGTATCCGATGGGAACCTGTTTAGTTTGTTTAATTCATCTTCCTTGTCAATACATACCGGAATATCAAAATTATCTTCCTTCAGCAGATAATACATTTCCCAATAATTATTGGAATGGATGAAAAAAAGAAAAGGAACAGCACCCCGGCTCGTGGAATCTGTATAAGCCATCAACTCTTTCCACTGCGACAGTTGCAATTTACATGCAGTGCATCCTACAGAATCTACATAAATCAGCACCTTATACTCCGATTCCGGTATCAAGAAGTTTGTCGTATCCGTCAAGTAACGAGTAAAGACAATATTTTTCGGGAAAATAATCTCTTTCCCCTGCCATTCGGCTACCAAGCGGAGAACATCTTCTTTTTTCTTATCTCCCCCGCAAGAGATGAACAGAAGGAATAATAAGATGCCATGTAAGTTTGTCGTTTTCATATATCCATACTATTTGCCTACACCTACAAATATAGTAAAAAAAACAAACAGCATACTTGTTTCATATCCTACTACAATATGTCGCCCCCGCAGTAGCTTTTTTACGCCATGGATGCGGCAATCCGAGATGCACTCTGTTTCCGGCACAAAACAAAAATACCACACACAAGGTATTCCTGCGGCAGATGCTCTACCCTACTTTTGCGGCCGTATGATAGACTTGCAACATATCACCAAAGAATTTAGGCAAAAGGACAGAGTTACCGTTGCCCTTCGGGATGTTTCCCTCCATGTGCCGGAGGGGAAAATTGTAGGCGTAGTAGGCGAATCGGGCGCGGGGAAGAGCACCCTGATTCGTTGCGTCAATCTGTTGGAACGCCCTACCCGGGGCGAGGTAATTGTAAACGGCGTTTGTCTGACGAAAC
>JAISZY010000250.1 GCA_031284375.1 Tannerellaceae bacterium
ATTGCCATATATTCTAATATGTGTTTTAAATCTTTATATTAAAGTGAAATATCATCAAAGTATATATGTTATGATAGCATAAATAGGATTCATATATCATTTCGTCAATGTAATTTAAAGTTAATTTCACCGGATTTGCTATTTTATGAAAATGATTCTACGCCTTTTGGTGATTTGATGCGGATGTTTCCGGAAAAACATTGCAATGTCTTCCGGGGATCATTACCATGTCTTCGAAGTTTCATTGTAATGATTTTCCGGAGCAATGCTTAAGAAAATTTGAGAACATGGTAATTATAAAAATCCACCTACATGTAACATTTTTTATGAGAACAAGTGGGCTTCCGGGTGCAATAGAGAAAAATATCATATTGCACTATTTATGCCTAAATGCAGGTCTTGCTGTTGTCCCTGCCTATATCCATACATCTTAAAGATGGTTATGCTCTAATATATATGGCATTTTGTATTTCTCAAACCCTCAAATACAGGCGTTTTTGAAGATTAGCGGAGGGTCGGGCGGCAAAAAAACGATTTTTTTCGTTACTAAATCTGACCCTTGATAGTTTTGAAATGTAGAAAGAGAGGTAACATCGTCCTTTCCGGGCATAAACTGTTCGTCTCCGACCGTTTCAATCGCTTGTATCCCATAATTGGAACCTCTAAAAACCTAAACTCAGCGTTACGCTCCGTTGCAAGCCTTGATTTTGGCGTTTTTAGAGGTTCCCGTTATACTTAAAGAAGAAAAAAACGGATAACATCTTGTTGAAATGAAGGAAATAAGAAAAAAATATTAACTTTGTTCCTCATGAAACAAACGTGTAAATATGATTTATGCCAAAAGCGATAATGAAAGTATACCGTGAGTTTTATATCTACTTACTAAGGTATTATTCGCATGAAAACAGAAGAATAAGATTTTATGAAAGAAAAAGATAATGTATTTGAGCGTTTTCGGAATTCTTTTGGTAGATTGAACGGGCATTTTCATGTCTTGGAACAGCGTATTCCGATAGAAGTACAGATAGAATATTTTAAATATTCCGAGCAGATGCGTAAGAATCACACGAAAATGACGGATGAGGAATACGCTGTCTATATGCAGAGTTTGTCTAATGATACTCTGTCGTCCGAACATAAAAAATATATACTTTCCGCTTTAGCTATTTCAAGCGATGTCCGGGCATATCGTCTCTTGGAAGATTATGCGCAACATCCGGACGCAGATATAACCTACTGGGCTTATATGGCTTTGATGGAAAGCCGCATTTCCCTCGAATCGGAATTATTGGAAGAAAAACAAATATACATCTCTACCGGCTTGGGGGGAAAAGGAGAAAAACTGCGTTTTTATGTTTTAATCATGGCGTTGAAAGAAGAACCTTTTCAAGAATATCAACGCCAAACGATTGAAAGTGAGTTTACATATTATCTTCCGATCGAAGATATTGAAATAGAACGCCTCACCATATACGATTCATACGTCGAATTAGTACTCCTGATTCCGGTGAGAAAAGACATTAAAGGTATACTCGACCGTATAATAGACGAATGTAACCAGTATGGTAACTTTATTTCGAATATAATGACCGTAACTAATGTGAAAGAACTATCTGCAGATGAAGTTGCAGAGATTATCCAGACAAGATATGCAGACAAAAACGATAAAACAGATCATTAAATATGGGATTGTTGGTTTGGGCAATACGCTGTTGTCGCTTTTAGTTATTGGGGTAATGATGAAAGTATTTGGATATTCGGATGTTGTGTCGAATATAGCCGGATACGCTGTTGGCTTTGTTAACAGTTTTATTTGGAACAAAAAATGGACGTTCAAGAGTTTCGATACTTGGCAGGGGAGCGTTGTCCGCTTTACGCTTGTTTTCGGAATTTGTTTTTTCCTGCAACTGCAATTACTGCTATATCTCAATGCGCATTTGGTTATCAATGATACCTATTATAACCAGATAATTGCTATGTTGTTTTATACAATCCTTAATTTTCTGCTGAATAAATATTTTACTTTTAAAAAACAAAAGGAATGAAAAAACTTACTATTATTATTCCTTGCTATAACGAAGAAGAAGTTATCAGGGAATCATACCGCCGCACAAAACAAGTCATGCTCTCACTGCCTATTCCTTCGGCAATTATATATATTAATGATGGTAGTCAGGATAAAACACGATTCCTGCTAAATGAAATAGCCGACTCCGACCCACAAGTAAAGGTTATTCATTTCTCCCGCAACTTCGGGCATCAGCCGGCTGTTACGGCAGGTATTAACCATTGTACGAGCGATTTTGCCATCATCATGGATGCAGACCTGCAAGACCCGCCTGAATTGATTCCGCAAATATTGGCATTGCAGGAACAGGAACAGGCCAATGTTGTTTATTGTGTCCGCAAATCCCGCGAGGGAGATCATTTCTTTAAACGCTTCACGGCAAGATTGTTCTATCGCGTAATGAACTCGATGAGTGAAATAAAGTTTCCTTTCGATACGGGAGATTTTCGCTTGATAGACCGTAAGATAATGAACGAGTTCGGCCGACTGAAAGAACGAGGCAAGTATATACGAGGGCTGATTAGCTGGATTGGCTTCAAGCAAGTACCGTTTTATTATAAACACGAAGCGCGCATAGCCGGAAAAACCAAATATCCTTTCAGTAAAATGCTCCGGTTTGGCTCAAACGCTGTGCTGTATTTCTCGAACAAACCTCTTAAGTTGGCTATGAGTTTAGGATTCACGGCTGTTGTTATCGGACTTATCCTCGCAACTTGGTTCACCCTCGGAAAGATATATGGTTTCAACAAAGCCGAATCGGGTTGGACATCCATTGTCAGCATGATTGTTTTCTTTGGTGGTGTGCAACTTTTAACTATTGGTGTTTTAGGACAATACATAGGGGTACTTTTCAATGAAATCAAAGCCCGCCCGGAATATATCATTGAAGAAGAACGTAACTTTGATGTGTAATATAAGCCATCTTCCCCCTTTTCTGCAAAACTAATATTGTATTTTATCTTGTACCAAAACCAAAATCACAGAATGGTAATTTTGCGATTTAAGTAGAGTTGTCTATACGATACGTATTTATTTTTATCCGTCTACAAATCATCATTACAATTAAAAAAAGCAAGTCAGATTAACCGGCAGATAGCGGACGGTCGATTATAAACAATAAATAGAATCATTTTATGATGTATATAACGATGTTGTTTTTGTTTAATAATAGATTCCATATATAAACAATTTTAATTCAAAAAGAACAGTAATTCTATATTTATCACCATATTATACCGGTAGTTCGATTATGCGTATATAATGGATTTTTAATTGAATATTAAATGCCTATTAAATACATTCCTTTGATTGCTGAAGCAATTTCGTTTTGATTGTATTGAATTGCTCCATTCTCATTGTCATCAAATTGTCTTATCTATTTATGTTATTTATTTAACCAACGAAAGAATGGAAAAAACTGTGAAATTCAGGCAAACACGTGCAAAAAAATATCCCTTCCTTCCGAAAGAGATATCAGTGAAGACATTCGCTTGTGAAATGGATTAGATATCCTTCACATTCAGTATGTTGTACGAAGTGTTTACATCATATACATCCTGTCCGTCTACTTTTTTGATGTATTTAACAACTCGAATCGTCAGAGGGAGTACCAACACTTCGTACAAGGATTTGAGGAGAGCTTGTGTTCCTATCATGATTAATAATTCATAAAAAGGAATCAATCCCCAAAAGGCGATAGGAAAAAATATCAGCGAATCGGCGCTTTCCCCTGCAAGCGTGGAAGCAATTGCCCGAACCGAAAAACGCTTGCCTTGGGAGATTATTTTCATCCGACTCATCACATAAGCGTTGATAAAGGAACCTGCCAGAAAAGCAAATAAGCTGGCAACAGCAATGCGAGGAGCTAGACCGAACACAAAATTGAAAGCCTCTTCTCCTTCCCAGAATGGAGCGGCAGGAATCTGCACGGACAGTTGAGAGAAGGCCAACAACAGAAAATTGGAGGCAAACCCGCACCAGATAATCAGACGGGCCTTTTTAAAACCCCATACTTCGGCGATACAGTCGTTGATAATGTACGAAATAGGGAAGACCAACAGCCCTGCGGTAGCCGTAATACCAAACACTTGAATAACTTTTGTCTCTAAAAGATTGGAAGTAACCAGGCATATATTGAATAAAATGCCCAATAGCATGAACGGAATTGTTACTGTTTTTTGCATATTTCTTGTTTTTTACGTGGTTGAACAAGCACACGCGAAGGATGTTACTCCTCCTAATACATGTCTAATCATTTATTTTGCGCAAAGGTAAAGCAAAACTGTTTTTAAATACTACTTTTGTGGACAATAAAAACAAAGATTATTTCCAATTAAAATGAAAGACATTAGTTTTGAGACGCAACTGCTTCACTTGCCTTATGAAAAACCAGATAGTTATCATGCGCTGGCTATGCCCGTATATCATTCGGTAGCCTATGAATTTGAGACGGCCGAAGCTATGGAAGAAGCTTTTTGCGGGCGAACAAAAGACCATTGCTATTCGAGAATTACGAATCCTACCGTACAATATTTCGAAGACCGCGTGCGGGCCGTAACGGATGCCTGGAGCGTAACGGCGCTCAATTCGGGAATGTCGGCCATCAGCAATGCTCTTCTTACCTTAACGTATGCCGGTTCAAATATCGTTACGTCTCCGCATCTGTTTGGAAATACCTACTCGTTTTTGAAGAATACCTTAGCGGCATTGGGCGTGGAAGCTCGTTTTTGCGATTTAACGAATCTGGAGGAAGTCCGCTCGCAGGTAGACGAGAATACATGCGCTATCTTTCTGGAAACAATCACCAATCCGCAGATGGAAGTGGCCGACCTGAAGGCCTTGGCTGACATCGGACAAACTGCCGCCGTTCCTTTGATAGCGGATTCTACGGTGGTTCCCTTCCCTTTCTTCCGGGCCAAAGACTTTGGCGTAGATATAGAGATTGTGTCCTCTACCAAATACATATCGGGAGGCGCTACCAGTCTGGGAGGGTTGATTATTGACTACGGCACGTTCAATTGGTCTCGCTCAAAGGTTCTAAAAACGTGGTGCGGGCCGGTGGGAAATGAAGCCTTTTCTACCCGTATGAGGAGAGAGATACACCGCAATATAGGCGCCTACCTGACGCCGCAGGCCGCTTATATGCAGACGTTGGGAATGGAAACCTTACAACTCCGGTTTATGCGACAGGCCGCTACTTGCTTAGATTTAGCCCGCCGTCTGCAACAGGTGGAAGGAATCGCTTCGGTAAATTATACCGGATTGGAAGATAATCCTTTCCATACGCTCAGCAGAGCGCAGTTTGGCGAATATCCGGGCGCTATGCTGACCTTCGATTTGGCTTCGCGCGAAGCTTGTTTCTCTTTCCTGAATAAACTGAAGCTCATACGCCGGGCTACCAATCTGTTTGATAACAAATCCTTGATTATCCACCCCGCCAGCACCATCTATGGAAGCTTCACGGAAGACGTGCGCAGAAGTATGCACGTAAAACAACAAACCATCCGCCTCTCCGTAGGTCTGGAACAGACGGATGATTTGCTGAACGATATCATGCAGGCGATTCCTTCGCCCGAATGACACAATTATAGCGTATGGTTTAATCTATGTAACGCTTCCAACGTTTCGGCGCGGTCGCCGAAAGCGGTAAGGCGCAGGTAACCTTCTCCGCTGGGACCGAAGCCAACGCCGGGAGTTCCTACGATTTTTACTTCGTGCAGCAGGCGCTCGAAAAATCCCCACGAAGACAGGCCGCCGGGCGTCTTCAGCCAGATGTAGGGGGCGTTTTCTCCGCCAAATACGTCCAATCCGCACTTCTTCAAACCTTCGCGCATGATGCCGGCATTCGTCATATAATAGTCTATCAAGGCTTTTACCTGTTGCTTGCCTTCGGGAGAGTACACGGCTTCGGCGCCCCGCTGGGTGATGTAGCCGGTTCCGTTGAACTTGGTGGTGAAACGGCGATTCCACAAAGCATTCAGAGATACGGATTTACCGTCTAAGGTAAATCCGTTCAGTTCCTTCGGCACTACGCTGTATCCGCAACGTACTCCGGTGAATCCGGCCGTCTTGGAAAAGCTGCGAAACTCTATCGCTACTTTCTTCGCTCCTTTTATCTCGTAGATGGAATGAGGCACATCCGGGTCTTGGATATAGGCTTCGTAGGCTGCATCGTACATGATAATGACGTCGTTCTCCAGCGCATAGTTCACCCATTTCTTCAGTTCGTCCTTCTTCAATGTCGTGCCCGTAGGATTGTTCGGGTAGCAGAGGTACAGGATGTCTACCCTGCGTCCGGGCAAATCGGGAACGAAATGATTCTCCGCCGTACAAGGTATATACACGACATCGCTCCATTTGCCTGCTTCAAAGATGCCGGTGCGACCTGCCATGACGTTCGAGTCGATGTAGACCGGATACACGGGGTCGGTCACGCCGATGCTGTTATCGCGGCAAAGGATATCGCCGATGTTGCCCGTATCGCACTTGGCGCCGTCGCTCACGAATACTTCGTCCGGTTCGAGGGTTATCCCGCGAGCGGCATAATCGTTTTTTATGATGGCTTCTATCAGGAAGGGGTATCCCTGGTCGGGGCCGTAGCCGCGAAACGTGTCTTTGTGCCCCATATCGTCTACCGCCTTGTGCATGGCGGCGCGAACGGCTTCGGGCAAGGGTAGAGTTACGTCGCCGATGCCCAGACGGATAATCTTGTCGGACGGATGGGTTGCTTTAAAGTTGTTTACTTGCTTTGCGATGTCTGCAAAAAGATAACTGTTTTGCAATTTCAGAAAATGTTCGTTTACTAATGCCATTTGTTTTGTTTTATTCGATTATATTGTTTACAGTGCAATGAGGCCTTCAAATACCCGAACGGCGTCGCCCGTCATAAAGAGCTGACTTGTTGGGGCGTCCCATCGGATGGCGAGTGTTCCGCCGTCCATGTGTACGTTTACTTCGCGGTTGGTTTTTCCGCACGCCACGCCGGCTGCGGCTGTGGCGCAGGCGCCGGTTCCGCAGGCCATTGTGATGCCGGAACCTCGTTCCCATACGCGCATCCGTACTTCGCCGGGACTTAAAACTTGTACAAATTCTACGTTGATGCGCCCCGGGAACAGGGGATGATGCTCCAGTTTGGGGCCAACGACGGGGAGGTCTATCCCGGCAAGGTTGTCTACAAAAACAACGAAATGCGGATTTCCTACCGAGACCACCGTGCCGGTGATGCTTCCGCAGGGTTCTACCTCCAGCGTCAGGGTTTGTTCTACCGTGGGGATGCCCATCGCTACGGTTACTTCTTCTACGAGGTTGTTGCGCACGGTAAGTTGGATTTCTTTGATGCCCGACAGGGTTTCGAGCGTTAGGGTTGTTTTGTCGGTGAGCTTGTTTTCGTACACGTATTTGCCGATGCAGCGGGTGGCATTGCCGCACATCAGGGCTTCCGAACCGTCGGCGTTAAAGATGCGCATTTTGAAATCGGCCACGGCCGAGCGGCTTATCAGCACTAAGCCGTCTGAGCCTATTCCGGTATGGGGTGCGCTCCATTTTACGGATAGTTCTTCGGGGTTATCCAGCGGATAGGCATCGGCATGGATGTAGATATAGTCGTTGCCGGCGCCGTGCATTTTGGTAAAAGGAATCATGTGGGTCATTGTATTTTGTTGAATAATGTTTGCTGGTTTACTGATGTTCCGGCTGGAGCAAGTCGTAGACGGTCTTTACCGGATTGAATGTTTCGATGGGCGTTTGTACAAACACGGTGTTCCAGTCGCTCATGGCGCCGTTCCACAGGCCGGGCAGTTCTAAGGCTTTCAGTTCGCGTCCGTCTTTGCTTTTGATGGAGATAAAGCCGGCGTTTTTGTCTACGTAATCGGGCAAGTGATACTTCCGGCCCAGATGGTCTTTTACGGAGCAGACCAAATCTACGGGGTTGAAGTGCGTTCCTTGCTCAAAGAGGGCTTTCTGTGCCGGATTGTTCATGTCTATCTGCGAGCTTTCTAAGATTTGGGGCGAAGTGGCGCCGTCCGGACAGACTACCAGAAAGGGGCCGCCGCCGGGTTTGCCTTCGTTTTTCACCATGCCGCATACGCGAAGCGGACGGTGGAGTTTTCGTTTCAGGTAAAGAATCAACTCGGCGTCTTCCAGGTGTTTGATGTCCGGATTGCGAACGCAGAGTGTGTCGTGAAGGAAATGTATCATTTCTTCCACTTGTTTGTGCGAATACTTCCCGCTGTCGATGAGGCGGAGGTATCCGAATATCTTTTCCTGGAGGGTGACGAGTAGTCCGGCCAGTATCTTTTTGTAGATAACGGTGGCATACTTCAGGCTGTCGGGGGTTACGTTGTCGATGTTTTTGATAAAGATAACGTCGGCATCCAAGTCGTTGAGGTTCTCTATCAGGGCGCCGTGTCCGCCGGGACGGAAAACGAGATTCCCGTCTTCATCCCGAAACGGACGGTTCTCTCTGTCTACGGCGATGGTATCGGTAGAGGGTTTCTGACGGCTGAAGGAGATGCGGTACCGGACGGAGAATTTATGTTCGTACGCTTCCTGCTTCCGTACCAGGTGGGCTTCAAACAAGGCTTCGTGTTCGGCCGAGACGGTGAAGTGGATGTTTACTTCGCCGGCATCGTTCTTGGCATACATGGCGCCTTCGGCCCAATGTTCTTCTATGGCTGTGCGGACGCCTTGGGGGTAGGTATGGAAAAGGAGCAAGCCTTTGGGCAGGTGTCCGTAACGGAGGCCGCGGCTGTCTATCAGGCAGGAAGCGATGGCTTTGTATTGTTTTTCTTCTATCAGGCGGGCTATCGGTTTGCCTTCGCCGGCGATGCAGGCGGCGTTTAAGAGGGGGTAGAAGGCAAACTTTTCGATGTGGAGGAAGAAGTTTTTTTCTTCCAATGTGTGCGGCTCGCCGTGTCCGGAGGCGATAAATTCGTAAAGGCCCTTGAACATCCGGCTGGCTGCTCCCGAGGCCGGCACAAAGCCGGTTACTTTTTTGCTGCCGGCCCGGTATTCGTCCCATACCTTTATATATAGGAGTTGTTCTTCTTTCGATACCACGGCGAGGCCTTTGCTTACGGTAGCCGAGGCCACGATGTGGGGAAAGGAGAATCCGTGTTCAAAACAGGCCAATTGTTCTTCCACTTGCTCTTCCGTTATTCCTTTCGAGGCTAACAGGTTTAAGTCGTTTCTTGTGAGCGTATTCATATTTGTTTAACGTTTTTCTTCCGATTGATTCCGTTTGATATCTTCCTTTAGCGCAAAAGTATAAAATTACCGATACAAATGCCCGTATTTCCGCCGGAAAAACATTTTCTCGTGCAAAGATGGCTAATGTGCTCTAAAATAGCCCTTCGCGCCGGGCGCAATCCGGCAAAATTTTCTGTCCGCACCGGCTAAATTTTCTGTGCACAGAAAATAAATTTTCTCCCCACAGAAAAAATATTTTCTCCCCACAGGAAATAAATTTTCTGTGCACAGAAAATTTTGCCGCTGTCCACACCGGATTAAGCCGGTTTTCGGCATACGAAAAACCAACCCGGCAGGTATGAAAATTCACATTTATCGCGTACATTTGCGTTCAAACTAACATGAATTTGAATATGACGAATATGAACAATCTTGAAGTTATGACCCGCGCAGCCGACAATATACGTATCCTGGCTGCCTCTATGGTAGAAAAAGCAAATTCCGGACATCCGGGCGGCGCAATGGGCGGCGCCGACTTTGTACACGTATTGTTCTCGGAATTTCTTGTCTACGACCCGCAAAACCCGCAATGGGAAGGGCGCGACCGCTTCTTCCTCGACCCCGGCCACATGTCGCCCATGCTCTACGCCGCACTGGCGCTGACAGGCAAATATACCATGGCCGAATTGGCCGCCTTCCGGCAATGGGAAAGCCCCACGCCGGGACATCCCGAACTGGACATCCGCCGAGGCGTAGAAAATACCTCCGGCCCCTTAGGACAAGGACACACCTATGCCGTGGGCGCCGCCATCGCCGCCAAATTTCTCAAAGCCCGCTTGGGCGAACAAATGAACCAAACCATCTATGCCTATATATCCGACGGTGGCGTGCAGGAAGAAATATCCCAAGGCGCCGGACGCATAGCCGGCACGCTGGGGCTGGATAACCTTATCCTGTTCTACGACTCGAACAACGTACAGCTCTCTACCACAGTGGAAGAAGTAACCTGCGAAAACGTAGCGGCCAAATATCAGGCCTGGGGATGGCACGTTATCTCCATCAACGGCAACGATACAACCGAAATACGAGCCGCCCTGACCCAGGCCAAAGCCGAACGGGAACGACCCACCCTCATCATCGGCGCCACCCGCATGGGGAAAGGCGCCGTGACGGCCAACAAAACTTCGTACGAAAACAAAGTCTCCACCCACGGCCAACCCTTGTCGGCCGCCGGCGCATCGTTCGAAGAAACCGTCCGCGCCCTGGGAGGCAACCCCGCCGACCCGTTCCGTATCTTCCCCGACGTGGCCGCACTTTATGCCCGGCGAGCCGAAGAACTCCAACAAATCGCCGCCGCCCGTTATGCCGAAAAAGAAGCCTGGGCCAAAGCCCATCCCGCGCTGGCCGCCAAGATGGAACAATGGTTCTCCGGCCTGGCGCCTGCCATCGACTGGGAAGCCATCGCCCAAAAACCCGGACAATCCACCCGTGCAGCCTCCGCCACCGTGCTGGGCGTCTTGGCCTCGGAAGTAGAAAACATGATATGCGCCTCGGCCGACCTGTCTAACTCCGACAAAACGGATGGTTTCCTCAAAAAAACCCGCGCCCTGAAAAAGAACGACTTCGGCGGAGCCTTCCTCCAAGCCGGCGTATCGGAGCTGACCATGGCCTGCCTCTGCATCGGCATGGCGCTTCACGGCGGCGTGATTCCCGCTTGCGGCACCTTCTTTGTTTTCTCGGACTACATGAAACCGGCCGTCCGCATGGCCGCCCTGATGGAGCTTCCGGTCAAGTTCATCTGGTCGCACGACGCCTTCCGCGTAGGCGAAGACGGCCCTACCCACGAGCCGGTAGAACAAGAAGCGCAAATCCGCTTGCTGGAAAAACTCAAGAACCACAAAGGACGCAACGCCATGCTCGTAATCCGTCCGGCCGATGTAACGGAAACAACCGTTGCCTGGAAAATGGCCATGGAGAACACCTCCACCCCTACCGGCCTTATCCTTTCGCGCCAGAATATAGCCGACCTGCCGGCCAGGGAAAACCGCTACCGGGAAGCCCTGCAATCCACGCTCGGAGCCTACGTAGTAGAAGCAGACGAGCGCCCGGATGTGACGCTCTTAGCTTCCGGTTCCGAAGTGGCTACCCTGCTCGAAGGCGCCGCCCTGCTGCGCGCCGACGGCGTAAAGGTTCGCATCGTATCGGTTCCTTCGGAAGGATTGTTTGCCACTCAGAGCAAGGAGTATCGCGATTCGGTTCTGCCCGTGGGAAGTAAGATATTCGGCCTCACGGCCGGTTTGCCGGTCACCCTGCAAGGATTGGCCGGAGCAAACGGCAAGGTATGGGGGCTGGAATCGTTCGGATTCTCGGCGCCCTACAAAGTACTCGACGAGAAACTGGGCTTCACCGGCCGTCATGTATATCATCAGGTAAAAGAATTTATCAACCAATAACATAGTAATTATGGCAAATAAAAAAACACTTCGGCGGGTTGCCGCCATCCACGATTTGTCGGGCTTCGGCAAATGCTCGCTCACGGTAGCCCTCCCCATTCTTTCGGCCGCCGGGATAGAAACCTGCGCGCTGCCAACGGCCCTTCTTTCTACGCATACCGGAGGTATCGACGGATACACCTACTTGGATACAACGGGCGAGATGCGCCCGTTCATGCATCATTGGAAATCGCTCGACATCCGCTTTGACGCCATTTACAGCGGTTTTCTCGGTTCGTTCGAGCAATTGGAAATCGTAAAAGACTTCTTCGACACCTTCCGGCAAAAGGACAACCTTATCCTGGTAGACCCGGTTATGGCCGACAATGGCGAACTGTACAAAATCTTTACCCCCGAATTTGCCGTGGGCATGAGAGGTCTTTGCGAAAAAGCAGACATTATCGTTCCCAATATCACGGAAGCCACCATGCTGTTGGGCGAGTCCTACCATCCGGGGCCTTATACGGAAAAATATGTCATAGACCTGATGAAAAGGCTGTGCGCATTAGGCCCTAAGATGGTAGTACTTACGGGCGTTAATCTCAAGCCCTGGGAGTTGGGCGTCGCTACGTACGAACGCGACCACCACCTCATCTCGTTTGCGTGGGCTGCCCAAGTTCCCGGATATTATCACGGAACGGGCGACGTATACGCCAGCGCCCTGCTGGCCGGTTTATTGAACGAGTGCACCTTGGCCCGCTCGGCCGAGATAGCCGTTCATTATACCGCCCGAAGCATCCGGCGCACCTACGAGGCCGAGACCGACACCCGTTTCGGCGTAAACTTCGAGCAAGGCATCCCGTCCTTATTGGAAGAGCTTGAGTTGGTATACTAAGTCATTTGCGGGCGCCCATACGATCACTTCAGGGCGCCCTTTATCCGTTCCCATCGCGCTCGCGCTTTCCGTTTCTTCAGATAGAGTCATCGGAGTTGAAGTAAGTACATTCATCCTGTCGAATGGATAGCGGATTGAATGAAACAATTTTATTCAACTTCTCTAACGTTTTTATCTGTTTTAACTCACAATATATTCGTCATTAAAAACATTTTGTATCTGTTCTCGGCGACTTTTATTTGCTCTTCATTCAAGCTAATTGCTTCAAAAAAAGAAGATT
>JAISZY010000060.1 GCA_031284375.1 Tannerellaceae bacterium
AAAATAATTTACATATAAGCACAAAAGAACGGTATGAAGAAATTATAAATAAATTGAGGGAAGCGTCTTGATTTGGGGAAGGCTGTTCGTCTTTGTTTTTCTTCAAACCCAAAAAGGAAATGTGGAGGGTCTTGCCGGATTCCGGCAAGGCTCTCCATTTTTGTTGGCAGAGTCAGAAGGAACGGGACAGCATCGGGCGCGTTACGAGGCAGGAAATGGCAGGGCTGACCTTAAGCCTAACATTCTATTCAGTATCCTTCAGCTTGATTGATAAAGGTCTGATTCGCATCATGGGTAGAGAATGCCCGGTCAGCCCTTTAGTTTACCTTTGTCAGTCGGTTAAATCTAATCTTTCTTACAACAAAAGTACTATTTTTAACCTCAGATTTTTCTCTGCAAACATAAGGTCAGCCCTGAAGAAGAAAGAGAGTTATATTATAAAATTGAATAAAAAAAATTACCTTTGCCCGATTTTAAGATGATAAAATAAGGAGAAATAAAATTATGGTTAATCCGATTAACAAAACGATTGAATTAGGTGATGGACGAGTCATCACCATTGAAACCGGGAAATTGGCAAAACAAGCAGACGGATCTGTTACCGTTTCTATGGGTAATACCATGTTGCTTGCCACAGTTACCGCAGCCAAAGATGCTGCCCCCGGCGTTGATTTTATGCCACTTCAGGTAGAATACAAAGAAAAATTCTCAGCTTATGGACGTTTCCCCGGAGGTTTTATGAGAAGAGAAGGGAAGGCGTCCGATTACGAAATACTTACCTCTCGTTTGGTAGACCGTGTGCTTCGGCCGCTCTTTCCGGACAACTATCACGCCGAAGTATACGTAAATATTATATTATTCTCTGCCGACGGACAAGATATGCCCGACGCTCTGGCCGGCTTGGCAGCTTCCGCCGCATTGGCAGTTTCCGATATACCTTTCAATGGTCCGATATCCGAAGTACGTGTAGCGCGCATCGACGGAAAATTTGTGATCAATCCAACGTTTGCCGAGCTTGAAAAAGCCGATATCGACATCATGGTAGGCGCTACCCTCGATAATATCATGATGGTGGAAGGAGAAATGGACGAAGTACAGGAATCGGACATGCTCGAAGCCATTAAAATAGCCCACGAAGTCATCAAAGAACAATGCAAGATTCAGTTTGAATTGTCGGCAGCCTGCGGCAAATTGGAAAAACGCGCTTACGAACATGAAGTAAACGACGATGAATTGCGCAAAGACGTTCGCGAGAAATGTTATGATAAAGTATATGCCGTTGCCGTTTCGGGTTCAAGCAAACAAGAACGTGCCGAAGCTTTCCGAAAAATTGTAGAAGAGTATAAGGCCGGTTTTACGGAAGAAGAGTTGGATGAAAAAGCCGAGATGATAGGCCGCTATTATCACGACGTGGAAAAAGAAGCCATGCGCCGGGCTATCTTAGACGAAGGCAAACGTTTGGACGGCAGAAAGACCACGGAGATCCGTCCGATTTGGTGCGAAGTAAACTACGTTCCCGGCCCTCATGGAGCTGCCGTTTTTACACGTGGCGAAACACAATCGCTCACAACCGTTACATTAGGCACCAAGGCAGACGAGAAAATCGTTGACGATGTACTGATTCATGGAAAAGAACGCTTCCTCCTACATTATAATTTCCCTCCATTCTCCACCGGCGAAGCGAAAGCATCCCGTGGGGTAGGACGTCGCGAAGTAGGACACGGCAACTTGGCACACCGCGCTTTGAAACGCATGATTCCGGAAGATTATCCGTATGTAATCCGTGTAATTTCCGATATTCTCGAATCGAACGGCTCATCGTCGATGGCTACGGTTTGCGCCGGTACGTTGGCGCTGATGGATGCCGGAGTACAAATAAGGAAGCCTGTATCCGGTATTGCAATGGGGCTGATTTCCGAAAACAAAGGGCAGAACTATGCTATTCTTTCCGATATATTGGGCGACGAAGATCACTTGGGAGATATGGACTTTAAAGTAACCGGAACGAAAGACGGCATTACCGCCACCCAGATGGACATTAAAGTAGACGGTCTTTCGTACGAAATCCTCGAAAACGCTTTGGCGCAGGCAAAAGAAGGGCGGTTGCATATCTTGGGTAAATTGAAGGAAACGATGTCTGAGCCTCGCCCCGACCTGAAGCCGCATGCTCCACGTATCGAAACCATAACGATTGGCAAAGAATATATCGGAGCTATTATTGGCCCCGGAGGAAAGATTATACAAGGAATACAGGAAAAGTCCGGCGCCATTATTTCTATTGAAGAAATAGACGGTGTAGGAAAGGTAGAAATAGCCGGCACCAATAAAGCCTCTATCGAGGCTGCCCTGAAAGCCATCAGAGCCATCGTGGCCGTTCCCGAAGTAGGCGAAATATACGAAGGGAAAATATCTTCCGTTATGCCCTACGGCGCTTTTGTAGAATTTATGCCGGGCAAAGACGGCTTGCTCCATATCTCGGAAATGGACTGGAAACGTTTGGAAACGGTAGAGCAGGCAGGACTGAAGGAAGGAGATTCTATCCGGATTAAACTAGTAGAAATAGACCAGAAAACAGGAAAGTTCAAACTGTCTCGAAAAGTATTGATGCCCAAACCTGAGGGCTACGAAGAACGTCCTCCACGCACCGAACGTAGAAGTGACGACCGGGGAGGAAGAGACTCCCATCGCGACCGTGACAATCGTTCCCGACGACGCGATTATTAAAATTCCCATAATGGGATTGGGAAAAGGATTGTTTCAGAGAACGGAGCTTTTGCTGGGCGACGAATGGATGAAACGTATCGCCGCTACACGGGTGATTCTATTCGGCGTAGGAGGCGTAGGTAGTTGGTGCGCCGAGAGTTTAATACGTTCCGGTATTGGTTACCTTACAATTGTGGATTCCGACAGAATATGTGTGACGAATATCAATCGACAATTGATGGCCACAACCCAAACGGTAGGACAGGTAAAGGTTGAGGCGTTGAAGAAACGTCTCATAGAGATAAATCCCCAAGCGGAAATACATGCTATTCAGATGATTTACAGCAAGGAAACAAGCGAATCATTCGGGTTGGAGAAGCACGACTATATCATCGATGCCATCGACAGTTTGGAGAATAAAGCGGAACTGATACGTACGGCTACTCGAACGCCGGCGGTACTTTTTTCTTCGATGGGAGCAGCGCTCAAAATGGATGCTTCAAAAATACAAGTCGCCGAATTTTGGCAAGTAAAAGGCTGTCCGTTGGGGGCAGCCTTAAGACGCAAACTAAAAAAAACGGAATGCCCGGCAAAGAAATTCCTCTGTGTTTACAGCCCGGAAGTATTGGAAAACAAAGGTGGACAAACATCTTGCGGAACTCCCCAATGCTTTTGTCCCAAAGCGAACACAGGCCCCGGAAACCCCGAATTGCTGAACCATGAATGGTGTAGTATGAAGGCTCGCATCAATGGAACAATGGCCCATACTACTGCCATATTCGGTTTTACGCTTGCCGGGTTAGTCATGCAGGATATTTGCAGATAATAGATAATAAAAAGAAAGTTGTATTTTTGTGTGGCATACACCAATACAAGCAATAATGAATCATGAACAAATCCTTCCGGTTGCGAGACTGCCTGAACCAACTCTCAGACGGCTTCCGTGGTACCTCGCTTTTGTAAAACTACTAAAAGGCAAAGGTGAAATATATGTTTCTTCCACCCAGATAGCCAAAGAGATTAATGTTGATTCCAGTCAAGTGGCCAAAGATCTTTCTTTTGTGAATATTTCGGGGAAAACAAGGGTGGGATATGAGATTGAAACATTAATAGCCGCATTGGAAGATTTCCTTGGTTTTACCGTACAGCATAGAGCGCTGTTGTTTGGTGTGGGAAGTTTGGGAGCGGCCTTGCTGCAAGACTCCGGACTGAAACAATATGGAATGGAAATTGTGGCGGGTTTCGATATTCGCACCGACTTGGCCGGTACGGCAGTCAATGGGATTCCTGTATTTCACATCAGCGAGTTCCCCGCCCGGCAGAAAATATTGGAGGCTACCATAGGCATAATAACCGTCCCGGTGGATCAGGCGCAAAATGCAACCGACCATATTATCGCCGAAGGTATCAAAGCGCTCTGGAACTTTACACCCTTCCGTATCCGGGTGCCTCATGATGTGGTTGTACAAAATACCTCTATATATGCACATCTGGCTGTTATGTTTAATCGCTTGAGTATTATTAATCACAGAAAATGAAAATCATAGCTGTCGGAATGAATTATGCATCTCACAATAAAGAGATGCAGCATGCGTTAAAATTAGCGGAGCCTACTATTTTCATGAAATCCGAATCTTCTCTGCTGAAAAATGGAAAACCTTTTTTTATTCCCGACTTTTCAACGGAAATTCATTACGAGACAGAAGTCGTAGTTAAAATAAACCGGTTGGGGAAAAACATTGCCGAACGCTTTGCGCGACGCTATTATAACGAGGCTACCATAGGCATTGATTTTACGGCGCGTGATGTGCAGCGGAGATTGAAGTCGGAAGGACTGCCTTGGGAAATAAGTAAGGCTTTTGATAATTCGGCTGTTGTAGGAACGTTCATTCCTCTCGAAGAGGCGGGAGACATAAACCGGATTCCTTTTCGGCTGGAGATAAACGGAGAGAAAGTACAGGAAGGAAATACGGCGGATATGATCTTCAAAGTAGATAAAATAGTGGCTTACGTGAGCCGTTTCTTCACACTGAAGATGGGCGACCTGATTTACACCGGAACGCCCGAAGGCGTAGGCCCTGTAAGAGTAGGCGACCATCTGCAGGGATATATAGGCGAACGGAAACTACTGGATTTCCATGTGAGATAATTAAACAATCGAATAGTGAAGTGTATTTTTAGAATAGTTGTTCTGTGCTTTTGTTGCTTTTCTTCTTTGAAGGCGGCAAACGCAGGGAGTTATGCTCCGCAATCAGTATTGGCTACGGGTAAGTGGGTCAAGATACAGGTGGATAATACCGGCGTATATAAAATTACGGACGATGATTTGAAGAAGATGGGATTTGCCAACCCGCAGAAAGTCTCCGTACATGGATATGGCGGTTGGCCGTTAGACGAAGATTTCGGAAAACCATATATCGACGACCTTCCCGCCGTAGCAACGTACAGAGGAAGCAATTACTTGCTGTTCTACGGAAAAGGAACGGTAAAGTGGGAATACGACGAGCAGGAGAATACCTTTATCCATACCAATAACCCTTATTCCATGTCCGGATATTATTTCCTGACCGACGGTATTGCTCCTAAAGAAATGGAAACCATCGCCGCTACCGCCAACGAAGCTTCTCTAACAATTACTTCTTTTGACGAATACCGGGTCTTTGAAGAAGATTTGGTCTCGGTGAATAGTTCCGGGCGAGAATTTTTTGGAGAATCCTTTGTGGCCGGTGGAACGCATACCCTTGTTTCGCCCATATTCCGTATTCCCGGCATTACCGATGAAGACGGAGTATGGAACATGCGTTTCATTGCCCGTCCCCGATCAACAACCGGAATAGCGGTCTTGTACATTGATGGGAATCCCTTGTTCGATATAAAACTTCCGGCAGTTAATACCGGAAATACTTATACCAAAGCTGTGGCGGGAACAAATACGGGAGTATGGAGTGGCAGCAAAAATGAAAATCCCATAATAAGCCTCAACTACAATAAAGCGGGCGACGAGAATGTACACTTGGATTATATCCGTCTGCACGTCAAACGGATCTTGAGGCAATATGGAGCATGTACCTTATTCCGCAGCCTTCCTTCGCGTGGGAATGTTTCCCGTTTTCTGATTCGGGATGCGAATGAGCATACGATCGTTTTCGACGTCACCGACGGAATAAATCCCAAACGGATAGAAACACAACGAAACGGAACGGAAGTATCCTTCACCATCCCGGCCGGCGATTTGCGCGAGTTTGCAGCCGTACAAGTTAATCAGGAGCAGGGGGGATGGAAAATCGCCGGAGAAGTAAACAATCAGAACCTGCACGCTCTGCCGCAAACGGATATGATTATCGTTGCCCAAGATGCCCTTCGAACTCAGGCGGAACGTCTGGCCGAGAGACATCGCACAAGCGATAAGCTGAGCGTAGAAGTAGTAAATCCTCAGCAGATATATAATGAATTTTCCAGCGGTACGCCGGATGCGACGGCCTACCGACGCTTTATGAAAATGTTTTACGACCGTAGCACAACAGATGCCAATAAACCTAAATACCTGCTCCTTTTCGGCGACGGCGCTTACGATAACCGAACCGTGACAACCGGATGGAAGAATGTGTCTACCTCCAATATGTTGCTGACGTACCAATCGGAAAACTCGCTCAACCAGTATTCGTACGTAACAGACGATTACTTTGGAGCGCTCGAAGATACGCCTTTCGGATCCGGAACCATTCAGTTGGGTATAGGCCGCTTCCCCGTTCGTACGGTAGACGAAGCAACCGTAGCCGTAGATAAAGTTTTGTTGTATATGGACAATGTCGCAACGGGCGCATGGAAAAACAGAATATGTTTTGTGGCCGACGACGGAAGCGCAGCAGATTCGTACAGCAACGAACATATGGAGTATGCCGACAGTCTGGGTGAACGAGTCAGAAGAGAACATCCCGGAATCCTTGTCAATAAAATATTCTTCGACGCCTACAAAAAAAACAGCTCTACCTATCCGGACGTGCGGCAAAATATACAAAAACAACTGAAAGACGGTTTGCTGGTAATTAACTATACCGGACATGGAAGTACCGAACAATGGAGCGACGAGAAAGTGCTGAGCGCTACGGCCGATATCGCCCGGTTCTCGTATCCTTTCCTTCCTTTGTGGATAACGGCGACCTGCGATTTTACCCGCTTCGATAATACCTCCACCTCTGCCGGCGAAAGCGTTTTCCTGCAAAAAAGCGGAGGCATTGCCATGTTTACAACAACCCGCGTGGTGTATTCGAACAGTAATTTCCAGCTTAACAATTATCTGATAGGAGAATTGTTCGGTTTGGATAACGAAGGACGCCGCCAAACCTTGGGCGATGTGATACGAAACACCAAAAGCAAACTCTATGATACCAACAAGCTCAATTTTATCCTGATAGGAGACCCTGCCATGAAATTGGCCTGTCCTGAGTATCGTATGCAGGTAACGACGATAAACGGTAAACCGATAAGCGACGGCGAACCGGTCGCGTTCAAAGCGCTGGAAAAAATCACGGTACAAGGAAACATCCTCTCTCCCGGCGAAAATACGGTTGTTCCCGATTTCTCCGGCTCCGTAATCGTAACCCTGCTGGACAGTAAACAAACCATCCGGACGCTGGACAACAACCATACCGGTACTCCCTTCCAATATACGGACTATCCCAATACCCTGTATGTAGGAAATGACCGGGTGAACAACGGGAACTTTGAATTTTCGTTCACCGTACCCAAAGACATTTCCTATTCGAACGACTACGGTATTATGAACCTTTATGCCGTTGATAACTCAGGCCGGGAAGCGCAAGGTTATTTCAACGATTTTCAAGTGGGTGGGTCGGCCCGGCAGCCGGAAGAAGACACCCAAGGCCCGGAAATTCGGCAATTGTTCCTGAACGATTCTACCTTCAGTGATGGCATGAAAGTAAATACGACCCCGTTCTTCGTAGCCCGTCTATGGGATAAATCGGGTGTTAATATCAGCGGAAGCAGTATCGGGCACGACATTATACTGTCCATAGACAACAAACCGGCCTGGAATTACAACCTCAACTCGTATTACCGCTTATTGCCCGATACGGAGGGAGAAGGTATCGTTGCCTTCACCCTGCCCGCCCTGACGCCCGGAATACATACCGCCGAATTTAGAGTATGGGACGTGTCGAACAATCCCACGCTTTGCACATTTACCTTCCAGGTGGAGGAAAACCTGAAGCCGGCCATCGCAACCGTTGTGGTTACACCGGTTCCCGCCCGCGAACGTGTACAATTCCTTATCACGCACAATCGCCCCGAATCCGCCTTGCAGGTAAGTATACAAGTGTACGATATGACCGGGCGCCTTCAGTGGCAAAGCGAAGAAACCGGCTCGTCCGGTATCGACGCCCCCTATACCGTGGAGTGGAATCTGACAAGCAACAACGGCTCCCGCCTCCGTCCCGGCATTTACATCTACCGCGCTGCCATCCGTACAGACCATACGGGAGAAGCTTCGCAATCCGGTAAATTCGTAGTCCTTGCACAATAAAACCGGAAGACCCGTAGTTTATAGTGTTGTAACAAATCAGGAATAAATAAATGAAATGAAAAGAATAAACATAACCCATATAACAGCCTGCTTCCTGCTTATACTAAGTTCGGGTTCCCTCGGAGCGCAGGAAAAAGACCGCTTCTCTCCCATTAATACCGCCGTTCCTTCGCTCTCCATTGCACCCGATGCAAGAGGAGGAGCCATGGGCGATAACGGAGTAGCCAGTGGCGCAGACATCGCCTCCCAATATTGGAACCCGGCCAAATATGCCTTCCATTACAGCAACGCCGGCATCGGACTATCCTACACGCCCTGGTTGCGCCGATTGGTAAACGACGTGGCATTGGCCTACCTCTCCGGATTTTATAAAATAGGGAATAACGACAACCAGGCCATCAGCGCATCCTTGCGTTACTTCACCTTGGGAGAAATACCCGAAACAACCCTGGAAAGCGCTATCCCATACAATTACCTCAATCCCTACGAAATGGCTATCGACGCAAGTTATAGTCGAAAACTATCGGAACTCTACTCCATGGCAGTTTCGCTTCGCTACATCCGCTCCGATATGGGCGACCAGAGCGACGAAATGACACCCGGCAATTCGTTTGCCGCCGATGTGTCGGGCTATCTGGAAAAATACCTTATTGTAGGAAATTCGGAAAGTTTGTGGACATTGGGCTTTCATGTCTCCAATATTGGAACAAAAATATCGTACGACGGAGGCTCCACAAACCAATTTATCCCCACGATGCTGAAAATAGGAACCGGATTCCTCTATCCGCTCGACGATTACAACCGCTTGGGTGTTTACGTAGACTTAGGCAAGTATTTGGTGCCCAGTATACCCAAAAGCAGAGGAAATACGGAAGAAGAGCAGGAGGAATATGACAGATTGAAAGAAGAATACAACAAAATGTCGTTTATGACGGGGATTTTCAAGTCTTTCAGTGATGCTCCCGGTGGCTTGAATGAAGAATTGAGCGAGATAAATGTTTCCATCGGTGCGGAATATAGTTATAACGAACAATTCTTCCTGCGCGGCGGCTATTATTACGAAAACCCGAATAAAGGCAACAGGCAATATTTCTCGATGGGAGCCGGTTTTCGCATGAATGTATTCCAACTTGATGCGGCCTACCTGATAAGTACAGTTCCGAATAATCCCTTAGACCAAACTTTGCGCTTTTCCCTTTCTTTTGATATGGATGGGATTAAAAACCTTTTCCGGTGAAAAACATACGGGTAGGTTTCGGCTACGACGTCCATGCGCTTCTACCCGGCAGGGCTTTATGGATAGGAGGCATCCGGATTGAATACCCTCTTGGATTGCAGGGACATAGCGATGCCGATGTCTTGATTCATGCCATCTGCGACGCTCTGCTGGGCGCTGCCGATATGCGGGACATCGGATACCATTTTCCCGACACAGGGGAAGCATATAAGGACATCGACAGCAAAATACTCCTGCAAAACACCATGCAACTTCTCCGTAACGCCGGCTACGAACTGGGAAACATAGACGCCACCCTCGTGGCCGAACAACCGAAACTAAGTCCTCACATCCCCGCAATAAAAAACACGCTTGCCGGTGTAATCCAAACTGACCCCGGCAATATATCCATTAAAGCCACTACAACCGAACGATTAGGTTTCACCGGAAGGCAGGAAGGTATCGCCGCTTATGCCACGGTACTCATCTATATGCCACATTTTTCTTGAAAATAATAGCTCAATCATAGGATTATTTGCTCCAACAACTGTGTTTTTATCGTTAGCAATATATGTGTAATACATCGCAAGTATATGTGTTGTAGTCCACAAAACTGCTGACCCGTATATCGCCAACTCTATGACTATATCGGAAGACACGCACCGACTCCCGTAACCTGTCCGGTAAGTAAGTTGGCGTTCACGGTATGGAAATCCGTTGATTTCTATTACGCTATGAGGTTGGAAAATAAATGGGGCAAGAAAGGCCCCTTCGGACAAATCCTTTGTTCCATTATTCCGTAGAGATGGGATAAATTGAATAACGGATTAATCAATTACTCAATCAATCCGTTATTCAATTATTCAGCGATTCGTCTACTTCAGATCCGCTAAGGCTTTTTTGATACGGGCGATAGCTTCCGTCAGGTTATCGTCGGATGTAGCATACGAGAAACGGAGGCAGCGGGGTGCGCCGAAGGCCGCTCCGCCTACGGTGGCCACATGCCCTACTTCCAACAGATACATAGCCAAGTCGGCTGCGTCGCGAATGGTTCGCGAGCCGGCGCTTTTTCCGAAATAAGCATCCACTTCGGGGAAAAGATAGAAAGCTCCTTGGGGTATATTGACCCGGATACCCGGAATGTCTTGGCACAACTTTACGACTAAGTCACGGCGACGAAGGAAGGCCTCGCGCATGGCTTGCACACAAGTTTGATTGCCGGAAAAAGCCGCCACGGAAGCTTGTTGGGCAATCGAGCCGGCTCCGGAAGTGTATTGCCCTTGTAGCTTATTGCACGCCTTGGCAATCCATAACGGAGCGGCGATGAAGCCGATGCGCCACCCGGTCATGGCATACGCCTTCGATACCCCGTTGATAACCACCACGCGGTCTTGGATTTCTTCGAACTGTGCGATGCTCTGGTGCAAGCCTACATAATTAATATGTTCGTAAATTTCGTCTGACAGTACAATAATGTTGGAGTGTCGGGCTACGACGCCGGCCAGTTCTTTTAGTTCTTCTTTGCTGTAAACACTCCCTGTTGGATTGGAAGGAGAGCAGAGGATAAGCGCTTTGGTTTTCGGGGTGACGGCAGTTTCCAACTGGGCGGGAGTAATCTTAAAATCCTGCTCAATACCGGCGCTTACCACCACGTTTACGCCTTCGGCTAATTTCACCATTTCGACGTAGCTCACCCAATAGGGAGCGGGAACAATTACCTCGTCGCCGGGGTTAATAATGCTCAGCAAGGCATTACAAACCGATTGTTTGGCTCCGTTGGAGACAACAATTTGCTCGGCGGTATAATCGAGGCCGTTTTCGCGTTTTAATTTTTCTACAATGGCTTTCCGTAGCTCCATATATCCGGGAACGGGCGAATAGAAAGAGTAGTTGTTGTCTATCGCCTTCTTCGCTGCTTCTTTGATATGGTCGGGCGTAAAGAAGTCCGGTTCTCCCACGCTTAGATTAATTACATCGATACCTTGTGCTTTGAGTTCGTTACTCTTTTGCGACATAGCCAACGTTTCCGAAGGCGACAAACCGGCAATACGGTTCGAAACTTGTGTCATGACTTTGATGTTTTTATATAATTATTTAATATTATGCAGTATATGTCCCATTCGTTCTTTTTTTGTTTTCATATAGAAAGCGTTGTAAGGATTGGGCGTTATTTCTATCGGCACGTTTTCTACTACGGTTAATCCGTAGGCTTCGAGTCCGACCCGTTTCACGGGGTTGTTGGTAAGCAAGCGCATGTTGTGCACGCCAATATGGCGTAATATTTGCGCTCCTACGCCATAATCGCGCTCGTCGGCATTATGTCCCAGATGCAGGTTTGCTTCAACCGTATCCAATCCGTTTTCTTGTAGTTTGTATGCTTTTATTTTTTCCATCAGCCCGATGCCCCGCCCTTCCTGGTTGAGGTAAACAATTACCCCTTTTTCTTCCGCTTCAATCAGTTGCATGGCTTTGTGGAGTTGTTCGCCACATTCGCATCTCATCGAGCCGAAAATATCGCCGGTGGCGCACGAAGAATGTACGCGCACCAATATCGGTTCGTCTTTGGTGAAGGTTCCTTTTATCAGCGCGATATGTTCCAGTCCGTTGCTTTTCTGCCGGAAAGGAATCAGCCGGAAATGCCCGTACACGGTAGGCATATCCACTTCCACTCCTTTGATTACCATTGATTCGTTTTGCAAACGGTAAGCAATCAGGTCTCGAATACTGATAATTTTGATTTGAAATCTTTCGGCCACTTTGAGCAAATCGGGCAGGCGCGCCATTGTTCCATCCTCGTTAATGATTTCGATGAGTGCACCGGCCGGATAGAGTCCGGACAGACGAGCCAGGTCGATGGTCGCTTCCGTATGTCCCGACCGTCGCAGCACTCCGCGCGAACGTGCACGAAGCGGACTGATATGCCCGGGGCGTCCTAAATCTGTGGGTTGGGTATCCGGCGAAGCAAGTGCGAGAATGGTTTGTGCCCGGTCGTACATGGATACGCCGGTTGTACAGCCTCCCCCCAATTTGTCGACCGTTACGGTGAAGGGGGTTTCCAATGCAGAAGTGTTGTGAGTTACCTGCATATCCAATTCCAGCTCTTCGCAACGTTCCTCGGTGATGGGGGCGCAGAGTACGCCTCGCCCGTGGGTGATCATAAAGTTAATTTTTTCGGGTGTTACTTTTTCTGCCGCGATGATGAAATCTCCTTCGTTTTCGCGGTCTTCATCGTCGACGACAATCAGGAATTTGCCTTCGCGGAAATCTTCGACGGCTTCCTCTATGGTGTTTAATTTCACTTCGTTCATACGTTAGATATTTGTACTTGTAAGATTTTCTATAATATCTTTTAGTTCTTTGCAGACTTTCTCCGTTGTTTTAATATCCTGGCGTAATAGTTTTTGTTGGTACATGGCAAAGAAATAAACCGGAAGTCCCAGCGGCAAAAACAGTCCGAGGGCCAGGCGCAGGTTCTTGTTCAGATGTGTTGTCAAGGGTTTGTATCCTCCGATAACAGGAAAGTCCATGAGTTTGTTCAGCGCCAAATTCTGATCCGAGTTGCTTAGCTCTTCCACGATACTTTCTATTTCAGCTACTAATTGTTCGGCTTCGGTATCTTTGCCTCCATCTTTCCAGTGGGCGATATAATTCTTCCGGTGTTTATGACGGAGTAGATACATGCGTGCACTTTCGGCGAGAGCGTCTAAGCGCGGAATGAGTTTTTCGTAATCGGGACTGTATATAATAACTTCTTTCCTTTCCACCTTTCGAGTATCGCGCTTACCGATAAGATTCTTCAGTGTGTTTACATACGTGTCGGCATTTAAAATTACGGAATCGTTCACTGCTTTGTAGGTAAGAAAACTACCCAGAACCGTCAGGACAGCCGAACTGAACCACATTCCTTCCCAAGCAAGCCAAATGCCGTCTCTCGCCATTTTACTTCCGATATTATTAATTACATAATAGAAGATGAACAAGATGATGGATAGAACAACAGGCGTGCCCAATCCCCCTTTGCGGATAATAGCGCCCAGAGGAGCGCCGATAAAGAAGAACACTAAGCAGGCAAAAGAGATGGTGAATTTTGTATGCCATTCCATAAAATGCCGTCTCAGTCTGGTGGATTCGTCGCCAACCAAAACACTTTTAAATAAGTAGTCCGATTTTATGTACTCGGCAGATGATTTCGCACGAGACAGTAAAGCGGCTTTATTAGCGGGAGATTCGGCATAGTAGGCGCTGTCGAAATCCATCACCACCATCGTTGCCTGCGGAGAAATACTCCCTTCGTATGATTTCTTGTAAGAAGAGGAATACAATTCGTTGCTGTAAATACTTTTTATACTATCCAGACGTACAGATAGGGAGTCGATGGAATACTGCAGATTACTTAGGTTTTTACCGATATACTGATTTTGAAAGAAAGACTCATCCGTACGGGTGAAATTAGCATCGAACTCAATTAGTATTTCTTTGCTCAGAAAGGATTCTCTGCGGTAAGGAACGGCTTCTTTAATCTGGGCTGAGTTGGATTGTTTATTCATGTTTTGGAAAGCTTCTCCGTTGTGCAGCGATAATATCAGGAATAGTTTATCGACAGACATTTTTAATCTTCCGGAGTCGGCAACAATCACCATGGCATTATTGAATCCTGATGAATAGTCGTAAATCATCAGATTTTTCAAAAGGCCGTTATCTTTTTCTTTTTCTCTGACATATACATTGTATCCGCTGATTTGATTGTAAAATACGCCTTCGGGTATATCCAGCTCCGGTGACTTCTGGCGTATGGAATAAATGAGTGAAAAAAGTTTTACTTGTGCAACGGGCATGACATTGTTCTGGAAAAAAAAGGCGCCTACGCTAATGAAACAGATAAAAATAATCAGCGGTCGCATGATATGAATAAGAGAAATACCCGCCGATTTCATTGCCAGTAATTCCAATTGTTCGCCCAATGAACCGAAAGTCATAAGTGAAGAAAGCAAAACGGCAAGCGGTAGCGCCATAGGAACCAATGATAAGGTCGCATAGAATAACATTTCTCCCAAGATTAACATATCAAGTCCTTTTCCTACCATATCGTCTATGTATTTCCACAAGAATTGCATAAGAACGATAAACAAACAAATACCGAAAGTCATGATAAACAATGGCAGGAATGTTTGTAGCATGAATGTATAAAGTCGTTTAATTTTGAGCATTACCAATTCGAATTGATAAAGCAAAAGTAGTGTAAAAAAACTAAATACCCAATGTGCGTTTTAATTCTTCCACTTGCGTATCCCACAATCCGATAGCATCCTGTTTCTCGTCCGGTTCGGCAAAGTCGGTAATTTCGAGAGCGATAGAGCCTGTGAGTTCTATAGTATGGATAATAAATTCAAAATAGACGGAGTCGTCTTCGTTCAGCCACCGATAACGAACATTTATTTCGGGCTTCATCCGTATGACTTCGGCTTCTTGTTGTTCCTTATTCCACTTGAAGATATACTTGTTGTCCTGTATTTCTACCCGGTCGGCAAACCAGGAGGATAATCCCGGCGGCGTAGTCAGGTGGTTCCACAGACTTCTTCGCGAAACGGTATCAAAAACATATTCGATGTGAAATATTTCTTTCATCCGTCATTAAAAAATGATTGCGCAATGTACATAAAAGAATTGAGAGACGGCCATATCTGTCCATTTTTTTTCGGAAAAGAGTTGCATAGGATAAAAATAACGTCTACTTTTGCAACGCTCGAAAAAAAACGGATGGCGAGATAGCTCAGTTGGTTAGAGCGCGCGATTCATAATCGCGAGGTCCGGGGATCATAGCCCCGTCTCGCTACTTGGAAACAGAGAGGCTTGCGATGGAAAGTAAGCCTCTCTGTTTTTCATTTGTTCCCTGTCCAAACATATATTATTAACTCAGCGATTCAGGGAGAAAAAAACAGATTGTCCCAAAATGGAAGAACTTGTATAAGGGACAAGTGATTCTGCCTGCCGGGAAAACCCGGCAGTAAAAAGGAGTTTCAAATGTCTGCTATT
>JAISZY010000103.1 GCA_031284375.1 Tannerellaceae bacterium
GATCACGCCACGTACGGTTCCTTTAACTGAAATATTCACCCCCGGCAACGGTTCCCCGGCCTGGTCGTTCGCTATCCCGCTCACGTTATGCTGTGCATACAGCCATAGGGACATACTCATTAAACATGCGGAAAATCCGATCTTCCGCCATGTCCTCCATCTGTTTTTTAACTTTAAATCCTTCATACAAAACTTTTTTACTTGGTTAATAGATATTTTATACATGTTTTCCGGTTGCGTTTGATTGATTATATTTTTTCCGTATTTTCCGATGCCGGCAAGTTGGGATCTACCGATAGATTCCGCCGGCCTTTTTCCCTGGCCATCAGATTACGGTATTCTTCTATACGGGCATTGATTTCGCCGAACAATGTATTATAAACGTCCGTTTCTTCGAGAATCGCAGCCGATTCGAGTTTGGCGGTGATGGACTTATAAACGGCATCTACTTCTTCGCGAACGGCTTTCATGCGATATTGCACCTTGAAGGCGGCTTCGGAATTGCGTTGCGACATCAGTGACCGGATGATATCATTGGCCGTTCGCATTTCCTCGACCCATTCATCCAGTAACAGCGACGCGAGATCTTCCCGCGCAGCAGGGCTATTCAATTCTTTTAACAACTTCTGGATTTCAGCGCTTTCATCCGGCAACGCCATTTTAGGCGCTTTCCGGAAGGGTGCGATTGTCGCGTCCAGCCGCCGCGCCGCTTCGCGCTTGAGCGGATCAAAGTGCCTGAACAGCGTGCGGATCGCTTCGCGTAATCCGTAGAATGCACTGTCGCGGCGCTGGTCGGCGTCGTGAATAGCTTCCGTTGTATCGTAGCGCCGGGACTGTTCCAGCGCTGTTTTTTCATCAACGAGCAAGGCTGCCAGCCGCTCTGTCAGGGTGGCAATATGCGTAATACCGGCGTCCAATCTTTGTAGCATCACCAAAATGCCGATCATAAACTCATAATGCAGGTTGTTCCTGAGGAACCTTGGTAGAAACGATTGAATAAACTGTGCCATTTTGATCTTTATTTTAATGGGTTAATAATCTGATTTCGTAAAACTTCCGATGATGGAAGATAATACAACACCCGCAACAGCCTCATGCCGACGGCAAGAAGCGTTTACTGCATCTGTAATGACTTCCCGCCAACGGCAGGAAATGTTCACCATGCTTATGACGACCTCCCGCCGACGGCGGGAAGTGTTCGCGGCACCTACAATGATTACACGCCGGAGGCAGGAAACATTCACACCGCCCGTGACGTTTCCCCGCTGTCGACAGTAACATAATCCGGTAAAAAATATCATGCTTTTCATATCACTTGATTTTATCGTATTCGACATCCATTTTTTTTCCTGTTCTCTCCGATTCAAGTGCAGCGGTGAACAGGCAGTGACTCCAGGCCGTTTCTTCCGGCATAACATTGCGGAACGGATGCTTCTCCGGATTATCGGAAAACTCGTTCATGAAGGCGCCGATCATTTGCTGGAAAGCGTCGGAAAACCCGAACTCGAAAATCCCTCCCGTAATGGAAGAAATCGCCGATTGCGAACCGGTGTCCGTGCATGTCCAGCCCTGTTCCTTTCCTTTGGTTTCCAGATTGTAGAACGCTTTCGGGTTGTGCGTCGAAAATTTCGCCGACCCTTCGGTTCCATATACTTCTATAAACCAGTTGTTTGTCGCACCCGGTGCCATCCGTTTGGTTTCCACCGCCATAGAAAAATCCTTACCGGTAGCCGGATCTGTACATTTACAGGTCAATACTGCATTGTCCCACGTTTTACAGGGTACAACGCCGCCTTTTCCATCGGGACGGTATTCGGCAATCTTCTGCAAATCGGCAAACACATTGTGCGGTTTCCAGCCCATGCGGAAAGGAACATGCAGCGTATGCAATCCCAGGTCGCCCATGCAACCGTACTCGCCGTTGAATTCCGTCATCCGTTTCCAGTTGACGGGTTTCGTCAAATCCATATCGCTGGCGTGATGGAATCCGGCGCGTACTTCCATCAGTCGGCCGTAGCGACCTTCTTTTAGCCATTGAACAAGCCGCTGGCAAGCAGGGAAGTATGGAAATTCGGAACTGCAACGTACAACCGTTCCGGGATGTTGAGCGATGACTTCCATGATTTTCCGGTTGGCCGCCTCATCTATACCGAACGGTTTTTCGCCCAGCAAATGTTTCCCGGAACGGATAATATCCGTATAAAACCGTTCGTGCAGATGGTGCGGCACGGCACAGTAAACAGCGTCGATATCCGGACATTCCAACAGTTCCCGATAGTCGTCCGTTGCTATCCTGATGCCGGGAAAGCAATCGGTAAACCAGCTATGAGACGCGTTGATGCGGTCGCATATTCCTGTCAGTACAGGAACGGGATCATCACTGAGAAGGTGATGCCAGCGTGCAACAGCGCTTGCAAATTCCTTTCCCATCAATCCCAAACCTATGATTCCGATATGTATCCTCCTCCGTTCCATACTTCAATGTTTTTCAGTATCCAAATTCTTTTTCTACTTCGGCGATGGACGATTCGATCATATCCAATCCTATTCCGGCATATTTTTCATCCATAATCAGCGGCGGCGACATGCGCAGGATATGCCCGGCGGGAATCCATGCAAGCCCTTTCCTGAAAGCCTTCTGGTAAACCAGTTTGCCGGCTTCGTCAAACGGCTCTTTTGTCGCCTTGTCTTTGACCAGTTCAATACCCAGCAAAAAGCCTTTTCCCTTGACGTCGCCGATAATGGGATGCTCGGCTTTCATCCGCTGCATCTGCCGCATGAAAAAGTCCCCGACTTTGCGTACATTCTGCAAAAGTCCTTCTTCTTCAATCACTTCAATAGACGCCAGTGCCGCTGCACAAGCCATCGGATTGCCACCATAACTCGACGAAGCGGATATTTTTTCGAGCGCCTCCCCGTTTTCTTCCTTGACAACCATTGCCGTCACCGGGAAACCGTTCCCAAATGATTTTCCGAAAGTTACGATATCGGGCGTCACATCCCAGTGCGACAGGGTAAGCCATTCGCCGGTGCGTCCCATTCCCGCCAGCACTTCGTCGTCGTACAGTAATATATTGTATTTGTCGCAAAGTTTCCGCAGCTTCGGGAAGAAATCATCCGGCGGGAAAATACTGCCTCCCCAGCCCTGTACAGGCTCCATCACGAAAGCAGCTACATTTCCAACCGTACCTTCCTTGATAAAGTTTTCGTAGAATTTGATATACGCATCCGTATCAATCGTCCCACTGGCTTTTGTCCATACCGGGCGATACGGATCGGGCCGTGGCACCACATAAAAACCCGGAGCGCGTGTAGGTCCGTAACTGTGCGTTTCTCCACGATACATTTGTGCGCAACTGACGGACGCCATCGTTTTACCGTGAAAATCCCTGTAAGCGGATATAAATTCATGTTTGCCCGAAATGGCGCGGGCAGCCCGGATAGCGGCTTCCACTGCCGTCGTTCCGTCCGAATACAACTGCACCGCGTTCAGTTTACCCGGCAAAATGGATGCCAGTTTTTCCAATAGCTTTTCCTTCACTGGGGTCGTAAAATCATGAATATTCATCAGTCTTTTCGCCCAGTGGGAAATGGCTTCCGAAATCTTGGGATGACAATGACCCAAAGAAGTTACATAAATACCTGACGAGAAGTCAAGGTACCTGTTACCATCTACATCCGTCAAAGTGATTCCGAAACCTTTGTCGAAACACACCGGGAACAATTTTACCTGCGAACTTAGTCCTTTCATGTATTTAGTTGTTCTCGCGTGCATTTCCAGGGATTTCGCACCTGGTATTTCCGTGATCAATCGCGGTATATCCAACGCCTCCTGTTTCCACCAATCATTTTCTAACATATTGATTTTCTTTTAATTGTTATATTTTTTTACTTTATATCCAAAACTATATGTTTGAACTGCGCAAATATAATCATAAACAATCATTCAAAACAAATTTTTTGCAGTTAAATAATATGTAATATCATTAATATATATATATTAATGATAGCTGGATTACAAAATAAAACATTGCTAATAAGAAGATTAAAAAATATTTAGGAATTCGAAACTCCCTTACTTTGCGTGAAAAAAAAAGCGTTCATAAAAACTATTTTCATAAAGATATTGTTTTTTCGCTGCATTTTTTTGTTAATATGAATGATATTGTTTATTTTTGCGCACTTAACATCAAAAAAGAACGGTTGTGGTGGCAGAATTACGAAAAGAGATTATTATTAATTCGCTGAATGATAGCGAAGTTGTATATACGCGCGATTTGATACAGAAATGTGATGTTTCTGAAATAACCATTCGCCGTGATTTAATCGAACTTGAAGCAAAAGGACTTTTGATACGGACACATGGCGGAGCCGTCAAGATCAAAGCAAACGAACATTTGTTCACTTACGATCTCAAAATCAATCAAAACCGGCAAAATAAAGAAACAATATGCAAACTTGCATCCAATTACATCGAAGACAATGACATTATCTTCATTGACTGTGGCACCACGCTTTCACTCCTGACGCAATACATCAAGCGGTTTAAAAACCTGATTGCAATTACGAACTCTCTTCCGGTCATCTCCGAACTTATAGACACTCCCAACATTCGGTTGTCACTGATTGGCGGGGAAATTTATAGTGAACGTCAAGCCATTTACGGTCCCGTTGCCGAAACAAACATTGAACGATACCATGCAAACAAGGCATTTATAGGCGCTGACGGCGTTTCCCTGCAACACGGCCTCAGTTCGTTCGACGAAAAAGAAGCGGCCATAACCCGGAAAATGATTGAAAATGCCGAAAAAGTATTCCTTTTGTGCGATTCGTCCAAAATAGAAAAAAACTCATTCGTGCGATTTGCAGCCTTGTCAAAAATCAATTACCTGATTACCGACAAGTTCATTTCCGGCGAATCCGTTCAATTGTACCAGGAAGCAGGCATTCAAGTTATTACATAAAACGGCATTAACTAAAGTTTCCCACTTGTTATAAATCCTCAATAAAGCTATAAATCAGTTTGTTTTTTTGTATATATCTGAATAGCAATATAATAAAAAAGCAATAATTAAGATGTTTGCCCGGGATATTGGCAATATTGCTCAACACCGGTAAACACACAATTAAATCTCATGGCAATTTCATCATTCTGTATAATTTTATCAAGGAATTCTTCCGTGCTTTGTTCGATTATCTCCGATAATACCTCTATGATTTTCGCTATCACCGGCTGTATTCTTTCCCACAGGGTAAGGGAGTGTACTTCTCGTTGGTGTTACCGGAACAGATCGCCCATTGTTTCGTAATCTCCGAATCGCTTGTGCAGGGTCAATACCGTATGGGTGATAAAGGCCCGTGCACAATCGGTTATTTGTGTATCAAAATCCCTTGACCGGCAGGCTCCCAGTCCAGGATATTGCTTCGTATCCTTTAACATGTTATGCAAAGCTTTGCATAACATGTTTTATGATAAGCATATCGTTATGCAAAGTACTGGTAAGCAAATATCCATAAGTTTCTGACCAATTATTTTTTAACATTCAAGGTACACATAATTACTTCTCATAATTCTATCTTAGGCGTAAGGCATATGCCCCGTTTAAATTTTAATATTTATGAAAGAAGTAGAAATCCAAAACCTAATCAGGCAGTGTGTCGCATTCTTTGAAGAGAACAACTACACGAGGAAGCGTATCGAAAAGTACAAATCACTCTGGAAGAATGGCATTGTCAAGTTTATGAAAGCTAATAGCTTTGTCCTCTACAATCCTCCTATTGGTGAAGAATTTACTCAAACGTGCCATTACAAAGGTACAGTAAGACCTCAAGAGAGGGAGTTCATTCGAAGTGTCCAAGTACTGAATGACATGATTACACTTGGACATATTCGTAAAAGATGCGTTACTCCTAAGTTTCACCGCCTTGATGGAGATATCGGTAAGGAAATGGAAAAACTCATTTTTCATCTGAGTAATCTTCGTAGAAGTCCTGTTACCATCGGGGATTATCGTTTGTATCTCAGTGAGTTCCTTCATTATCTTAACAATGTAAACGTGCAAAGTATATATGAAATTACCGAGAATCATATTGTTTCATTCGTGCTTGCTCATCCAACTAACAAGGTTAACGTTGTATCAGCATTGCGCGTTCTGTTCAGATATTGGAAAGAAGAGGATATCCTTGAGCGGGACTTCAGCAAGTTCTTTGAGTCTTTCAAGGTGCGCCATCCGGAGCGAATACCATCCTTCTTCAAGAAAGAAGAGGTAATGCAGATTGAACGTTCTGTTTCAAGAAGTTCCCAAACAGGAAAACGAAACTATGCCATGCTTCTTTTATCATCCAGATTGGGACTGCGGGCATCTGATATTGCAAACTTGAGGTTCCATGATATTGATTGGGATAACAATGCAATCAAGGTTGTTATGCAGAAGACACTTAAAGAAATCGAGTTACCTCTTTTACCAGATGTTGGCAACGCCATAATTGATTATCTCAAAAACGGGCGTCCTTCATCTGATATTGACCAAGTGTTTCTTTCAAGCAGGGCTCCTTATATTGGAGCCACAAGAATGATGGTAGGTTCTGCGATAAATGCTATCATCGTAAGTTCTGGAATAGATGTACACATGAAGCATCATGGGCCACATTCATTAAGGCACTCATTGGCAAGCGCACTACTGAAAGGAGACTCATCTCTTCCTATAATCTCTGAAGCTCCAGGTCATAAGCATACTGATACAACTATGGTCTATCTCAGAATCGATGTTCAGTCATTGCTGAAATGTGCAAATCCAGTCCCGGCAGTAGCTGACGGCTTTTATACACAAAGAGGAGGTGCTTTCTATGAGTGAACAGTTCAACTATAAAAGTATTCTTGCTCCATATATGAAGCATCTACTTGAGATAAAGGCTTCTGCCGGGATCAGCTCCCTACGTATGAAATGGATATTGAAAGAGTTTGATGACTTCGCTGTCAAGTCTCTTCTTAAAGAACCACATCTTACAGCCGAGTTCATTACCGAATGGCGTAAAACGCGTGTTGCAGACTGTGAACGCACTATATACGCAAAGTACTCGGTATGGTCACAATTGACGACACTGATGTGCAGGACAGGATGCCCATGCTTTATACCCAAACTGCCTAGACAATCACATCCAGACTTCACGCCTTACATCTTTACGCATGAGCAAATCACAGCACTCTTTAAAGCCTGCGACCAATACCGTCTGTATGATGTTAGGATGGGGACGTCTCTTTTTGCAATGCCATCACTATTACGTCTTTTATACAGCACTGGTGTTCGAATCACAGAAACTCTCTCTATCAAGAATGAAGATGTTCATCTCGATGAGAAATACATCATGCTGAGGAAAACCAAAAATGGCACTGAAAGGATAGTTCCCGTCTGTGAATCGTTGCACGAGGTTCTTACCGAATATATCTCATATCGTAATGAGATGCCTGTTATAAATGTTACAGGCCCCAAAAGTCAGTTCTTTGTAAAAGCAGATGGCACAAACTTCCAGGCAAGCGCAGTATATCAGCACTTTAGAAAGTTGTTAAAACAGACAGGTATACCCTATATTGGTAATCATCGTGGACCTCGAGTCCATGACCTTCGGCATACCTATGCTGTTCATGCTCTAATACAAATGGGAAGAAACGGAATGGATCTTTATACAGGCCTTCCAATATTATCCACTTGCCTTGGGCATCACTCTCTATCTGCTACAGAACAATATGTCCGTTTGACTTTTGCGATATATCCTGAGCTTGAACAGCAATGTTCTCCAATAAATGCCTTTGTCTATCCTAAAATATGTAAGGCTTATGGCGACGACGACCGACTTTGCTAAGTATCTGAGCCGCTTCTTGTCTGAATACCTTCCACATGAAAGAAATGTTAGTAAAAATACGATGTCTGCATATAGAGATGCTTTTGTTCAATACATTGATTATATGAAATCCGAATGCAACGTTCCTGTTGAACGGCTATATCTCAAGCACCTTAATCGGGATAACGTTATCGGATATCTCAAATGGATCATAGAGGAACGTCACTGTTCTCCTGCAACAAGGAACTACAGACTTGCTGCAATGCACTCATTTGTATCATACTTACAGTATATAGTTGTTGAACAATCGGAAGAATGGCAAAAAGTTCTTTCTATCAAGGCTATGAGGACAGAAGTTAAGGCTTTAAATTATCTTTCCACTGAGGGTATAAGGCTGTTGCTAGCCCAGCCTGACACAACTACCAGGCAAGGAAGACGACATCTGGCAATACTATCCTTGATGTATGATACTGGTGACAGGGTTCAAGAAATGGCAGACTTGACTATTGAATCTGCCCGAATAGATCAAGAGCCTTACTCAATCCGTATCAAAGGCAAGGGTAATAGAGCCCGCATTGTGCCAATGGCTAAGGAACAAGTTGTAATCTTACGTCAGTATATGGAAGAAAATCATTTGAATGACAGTAATAAATATGGTAATCCATTGTTCTTCAATAACCGACATGAAAAGATGACAAGAGAAGGTATAGCTTATATCCTAAAAACATATGTGAATATGGCAAGAAATATCTCACCGGGACTTATCCCAAAACCTATCAGCTGCCACTCCATTAGGCACAGCAAGGCAATGCATCTTCTTGAGTCAGGTGTAAACCTTGTGTATGTCAGAGATATCCTTGGACATGTATCAATCCAAACAACTGATATTTATGCCAGGGCAGATTCTAAGGCAAAAAGAGAGGCATTGGAACGAGCTTATGTTGACCTCAATCCTACTTCACCTTGTGAATGGAAGCGTAACAAAGACCTCAGAGAATGGCTGAAAGGCTATAATCGTTAATATTATTATGCAAAGTTGAACTGAGAAGTAGCCCTTGCAAATATCTGATAAGCAATGATGCTCTTGGAACAACTTTGCATAACGATATACTTGTCATAAATCAACATTTCTATTTTCCATCGGATTTGGTATAATTCAAATGCCTATATAAACGATTGGCTGACATCCGTCGTAAGTCGCAAATGCCGCCGGCGGCTCTGGAAAATATCCGTTTAATGCTCTGCGTTTCATCATTGCGAACCCGGAAGGTAAAGTAATCCGTTGAAAGAGCACAACAGGCCGGATTACTTTACTTTTCGGATTCGCGCCGACAATGCAATAATTTGTTTACCGTGCGCAAAACAAGGAGTACAGGAAAAAAAGCAATAAGACAATCTTTTTGCCTTTTGCTCTTGGTATCACTACTGACCGACAAAAAATTCAGCGATAAAAAGTGCGACCATTGCAGTTTGCTCCAAATTATTGCAGACAGTTTGCGGAATGGACACGTGAGGTCGTGTTTTTCGTGACCCGCCGGAAGAAAAAAGCAAAAACGGAAGTCATTGAAACGCTGTGTGAATATTCTCTGGAAGATCGTGAAGCCGGAAAGACCGGAAAGATCGTGAAGCCGTAAAGAAGTCCTGTGTGCTGAAAGAATATCATATTCAGGTTAGCCCAGATTTTTGTCGTTTTTTGAGTTTGCATTC
>JAISZY010000133.1 GCA_031284375.1 Tannerellaceae bacterium
TTATACGATTACTTACAATCCGGGAATGCTTACCGTACTCAGTATTAGTACCGAAATAACAAGCGTTGATGTAAACGGGCTGCCTGCAGTTAGAGATGGTAATGATTATTGCATTTTGGCTGCCTGCGGCGAAAATACGGCAATCATTTCGGTTGCCGCCGATGCCAATGCCGCGATAAAAATCAATGGGGTGGAACAAAATCCATACACCTACACATTGGCAAATTATGGCAAGAATGTGGTAACGGTAATTGTTACCGTCCAAAACGGCAATACGGAAACTTACACCGTAACCATTGACAAACCGATACCTTTTGACCAAATTGTGCAGATACGCTGGAACAACACCCTCACGGTGATTAATAATCCTGCCAACAACGGAGGCTATACCTTCACCCGGCACAAATGGTCCCGCAATGGCGGGAAAATCGGGACAGACCAGTCGTGGAGCGCCGGTAAAGACGGAGAAAAGCAAAACGCGATGATGGCGCAAATTCCGCTTACGCTGCAATTCCAAACAGGAAACAAGCATCGATTCTATGCGGCTGTGGGCGGTAAAGCGGGCATTCCGGTAAATGCTAAATCAAAAAGTTCGGGGGCCACCATTCAAAACTACGACTACTATGCCGATGAGAACTACGAGTACACTACGCAGGAATTTATGGGCTTTGGGACTTTTACAGGCAGAGATACGGATGACGATTTGAAATTCAAAACCGCTTTTCTTGCCTCTGCGGAAGCAGGCATGAAATGGAAACTGAAAGAGGGGCTGTCGCTATACGTCGGCGCATATATAGATTATGGATTGAATAATATCTGTAAAGAAGACAATAATAGTCAGCTCGTTGCTTATAATATAGCCAACCCGAAAGATTTTACGGTAAACAGTATAATGAACTCGCAGTACACGCAAAGCGGAACAGCGCAACCGTTTACCGATAAAGTATTCCCGATGTCCGCAGGATTGAAAGTGAGGCTGGCATTCGGCAAAGGCAGCATGTAAAAACGTCGGTATACGTTCCTCCGGTACAGACAGATAACAGCACCGAAGAAGCCCGCCGCAAAGCCGATGAAGAAGCAAAACAGGAAGCACAACGACCGGCAGCAGAAAAAGCAACGCAAGCCGAAGCTATCAAACAACAAACAATAAAGGCCGATATTGAACAACCGATAGAAAATTATTCTCTATCGCAAACCGAACTTACCTCCATCCCCCAAAAGGAACATGTAGTATAGGGAATGAGGAGTGGCAAAAGGCGGGGAAAATGCCTGAAAAACTGCCGTTTCCGACAGAAATCTCATTTGTAGTGCACAGGGGGTATTGACCATGATTTTTCGTATTCATTCCTTTGCCGACAAATTTTGAAAGGCAGAGCTATGTATATAACTAAAACGAACATTTTTTTACACATTTTTGGGTGAAAAATGACCCAAAATAACCGAGAAGGGTGGCACGAATCGCCATATAATTCATCCTTTCCGGAAATAACAATGCCCTATTTTCTACGTGAATTGCATTAATACCATCTCCAGGGTATTTGTTAAATGAAGATTATGTTGCAAATTTGCACTCTTAAATAAATTTATGTTTTAGGGAGATTAATCTATGAAAGTGAAATTATTTTATGTATTATTTAATGTATTAATGAGCATTGGAATGACAATGGCTCAAACTACTCGTGTAAGAGGTGTTGTTGTTTCCTACGAAGATGGGCTTCCCATCATAGGAGCTTCCGTATTAGTAAAAGGAACGAATATGGGTACGGTTACAGACATAGACGGAATGTTCGACATAACGAATGTACCCTCTACCGCAAAAAGCTTAGTTGTTTCGTATATAGGGACGACTTCTCAAGAAGTGGAGATTGCGCCCGGTATATTGAATATTGTACTTACATTGGAAACAAAGGCATTGGACGAGGTGCTGGTGGTTGCCTACGGAACCGTTAAGAAATCGGCCTTTACCGGTTCCGCTACGGTGGTGAATGAAGAGATGCTGAAAACGCCGGCCGTTTCCTTCGACAAAGCGCTGGCCGGACAAGTTGCCGGAGTTCAGGTAGTATCGTCGTCCGGACAGCCCGGTTCGTCTACTTCTTTTCGAATCCGCGGATCGGGTTCTTTGAGCGCATCGAACGACCCTCTGTACGTAATCGACGGCGTGGCAACAACAACGATGGAATATAGCGAAATAGCCGACGAAACATCGTCCAGCAGCAACATTCTCTCATCTATCAATCCGAACGATATCGAATCCATTACCATCCTGAAAGATGCTGCCGCCGCAGCGCTGTATGGCTCCAGAGCCGCCAATGGCGTGGTATTGATTACCACCAAAAACGGTCAGGCCGGCCAGACCAAAGTGAACCTGAATGCCCGTTATTCCTGGGCATCTCTGGGCAAAGCCTACCAAACCACCCGTTCCGATCAATACTACAAACAAATATTTACGGGATACCTCAACGCCGGCAACGACGCAGAAGAGGCCAATAAACTGACGCAAGGAACCATTACCCACAATCCGTATAATGTAGACAATCCGTTGGACGCCTCCGGCAATCCCATCTCGGGCGCCCGCATCGTGGTAGATACGGATTGGCAGGACGCCGTATTCAAAACAGCCCCTACGCAGGATTACAACCTCAACGTAAACGGCCGCTCGGACAAGACGGATTACTTTTTCTCCGTCGGTTATACCAACCAGGAAGGAATAGCGCCGGCCGGTACGTTCGAACGTTATTCGGGAAAGGCAAACATCAATACCCAGGCCTATTCCTGGTTGAAGACCGGACTGAACGTTACCTTCTCTCATTCGATACAGAATACCACGCAAGCCGGATCGGCAGGCGCAAGTCCGCTGTATAATGCCCTGGCATTTTCAGCCGGCATACCTATATATATAGTAGACGCGCAAGGAAATCCTGTTTTGGACGAAGCCGGAGAGAAGCAATACAACTTTACCAATCCCGTAAACCTCGACTTCAATCCGCTGGCCATACCCTATATGGATGTTCACCGAAGCAAGTTCTACCGTTTGCTGGCCTCCGCCTATGCGGATATTTCTATTCTTAAAGGCTTGAACTTCAAAACCGTCTTCTCTCCCGATTATGTATCGACAGACGAACACCGATATTGGAACAAGAAGCACGGAAACGGCCCCGCGTATAACGGACGCTTAGATAAATATCATCATACGGATGTGATGTACACCTCCACCAATACCTTGTCGTACGCCAATACGTTCAACGACCTGCACAGCCTCAATGCCATGGCCGGTATGGAATATTGGCAGAGCGTTTACGAAACACTCTATGCCGGAGGCCGGGATTTGCTGGGCGATATGCAGGAATTGGCGGCAGCCTCCGGTTCCTTCTCTCCTTCTTCCAATACCACAAAAGAAGTGCTGATTTCCTACTTTGGCCGCGTGGAATACGCCTATTCCGACAAATACAACCTCTCCGGCAGTTTGCGTACGGATGGCTCTTCTATTTTCGGCGCCGATACGAAATGGGGTACCTTTTGGAGTGCAGGAGCTTCGTGGCGACTCACCCAAGAAGATTTCCTGAAGGACGTAGAGAGCATAGACAACCTGAAGTTACGCCTCAGCTACGGTACATCGGGAAACAAGAGCGGGCTGGAACGCCTCTCCAACGATTTGGTGCGTTATGCCTCTCTGGGTCTTTGGACCGTCTCGTCCGATTATCTGTACGGCAACAACGCCGGAGCGGGACACACCCAATTGGCCAATGCCCTGCTGAGCTGGGAAAAACAAGCCATGTTTAACGTCGGAGTCGATTTCAGTTTCCTCAACAGGCTCTATGGTTCTTTAGATTATTTCTACAAACTATCCGATGGTTTGCTTTACGATTATCCGCTCGCCTTATCGAACGGATTCAAGAACATCACCTTGAATGCCGCCCAAACGGTAAATGATGGATTTGAACTCACATTGGGCGCCAATGTCCTGACCGGAGCATTGAAATGGAATATCGATTTCAATACCTCCCTCATCAAAGATAAAATTAAAGACCTCAATGGAGACGACGATGTACGTATGACGGAATACCAGAAAATATGGAGCATCGGCGGCAGTCGGTACGAATTTTATATGCCCACTTGGGCCGGTGTCGATCCGCAAAACGGCGACGCCCTATGGTATGTCGTAGACGAGCAAGGCAACCGGACTACCACCAATGTATACAGCCGGGCCACCTACGAGAAACAAGGCAAATCGACGCCCGATCTCTTTGGCGGTTTAACAAACCGTTTGGCCTACAAAAGGTTCGATTTGTCGATACAACTCAACTACGCGATAGGCGGAAAACTCTACGACGGCCTCTATGCTTCCCTGATGCACGACGGATCGAAGTCGGGCGCAAACCTGCATACGGATGCCTTACATTCGTGGACTTCGCCGGGACAATCTACCGGTGTGCCAAGATTTATGGTAAACAACGCATCCGGTTCCAACAGCCTTTCGAGCCGTTTCCTGTATGATGCAACCCACCTCAAGGTGAAGAATATCACGTTGTCTTATACCCTGCCGAACGTCAAATTCCTTTCCAATGCAAAAGTATGGTGCTCGGTAGACAATTTATACACGCTCTTTGCCGACGACTATAAAGGCTACGACGATATCGACATCTACAAAGTAGAAGGTTATAGCCTGTATCCTTCTACTCCTACCCCCAGAACAATCAGCGTTGGAGCAAACATAACATTCTAAATAAAATCGATCTTATGAAAACGAAAAATATATTATTCATTTCTCTCTTATCGCTTCTTTTTACGGCTTGTTCGGATGATGCCTTATTGCAAAACCCGGCAACGTCTTTTTCGGATGAAACCATTTTGGAAACGAAAGAAACGGCAAATACGGTTCTTATGGGCGCTTATGCCTGGACCGGAGAATACCGCTACCATACCATCGGCGAAATAGCGCTCGAAGTAATGGGCAACGACATCAAGATATCCGATGGGAACTATGGCTTTTCTACCTACAACTGGTTGATGTATGCCTATAATTACGTACAATATCCGCGTACCGTAGACGGTTGGTGGAGCGCTTACGCCCCCTATCTCTGGGAATATGCGTATAAGGCCATCGACCAGTGTAATTTACTTATCACTAATGGCGATAAACTTCCTGCCGGATGCGAAGACATCGTAGCCCAGGCTTACGGTATCCGGGGATATAATTATCTGAATTTGTATCACCTCTTCTGCTCCTCCTATACTTCTGTTGGCGATAACGGACAAGGTTTGTTCTTGCGCCTCACGCCCGGCAGTGCAGACGGGAACGACACCCCCCGCTCAAACCTGGGCGAATCCCTGAAACAAATTATCAGCGACTTTACCTACGCTTACGAGCATGCTACGCAAACAGGCAATTACTTTATAAACAAAACCAATGCCGCCTTGCTTCTGGCGCGTACCTATTTGGATATGGGCGATTATGAGAATGCGCAGAAATATGCGGAAATTGTTTCTCCGGTGTTCGACGGCGCAAATCTTATGAGTAAGGAAGAATACCAATCCGGCTTTAATACCGCGAATAACGAATGGCTGTGGGCGTTTAATTTCATATCCGAAACATCCAACATTTACGCTTCGGTACCTTCTTTCTATCATGCCGCCACGTACAAGGATGCCGCATCCGTTTTCGGAACGGAAGGATACGGTTCGAAAGTAGAATATGATTATCTCAGCGCCAATGCTGTAGATTGGATGACCGGTTACAGCACGGTACGCATTACCTGGTCGTTTGCCGCCTTGTTCGGCAAAGACGATTGCCGCGCCCTGTTCCCATTCTATATCGACGAAAAAGACGGACTGTTTACGTCTAAATACTCCTCGAAAGGTTCGCTGGGGATAGCCGATTATCCCATGTGCCGCACCGCCGAAGCTTATCTGATAGAAGCCGAATGTCTGGCACGTAAAAACGATCCGCGTGCGCTGAATGTATTGAATGTATTGCAGGCGAAACGAGGCGGAACGCTTTCTACCGAAATATCCGTAGATGAAGTGTGGAAAGAAAGAAGACGGGAGTTGTACGGAGAAGGATTTGCCTTGCCGGACATCAAACGTTTGCAAAAACCGTTGGAAAGAGTGGGCGACGAACATTGGACTACGGTAAAATCCTTGCCGGCCAACAGTCCGCGCATGATGTTCCCTATTCCTGCCGACGAGTTGGATTACAACAAAAATGCTTCGGCTGCCGATCAAAACGAATATTGGAGATAAATAACGAAAAGGAATGAAAAAACTGTTAGGTATTATTTTCTCCGGCGCAATACTTGTGAGTTGCTCTCAAAGGGCAACACATGATGAGCCTAATCTTGTGCTGGAGTTTGAAGGACGTTCCATCAACCTGGCTCCTTATCTGGAAGAATTTCCCTACTCCCAGTTCTCTGTGAACAAAGACGGAAGAAAGCTATTTTTCTTCAAAACGGCCAACGAAAACAGGCTTCAATGGATACCCATAGAAAAAGGAACCGACTTGAAGAATGCGCAAGACGTAGTAGACCTCAACTTCTCAACGCGCAATTGCTGGTCTCCCCGGTACAACGAAAAAGATAGTAACGTCTATTGGATTGGCGACGAGAAAAACGATGAAATCATCAATGTCTACCGAACCAAACCGGGAAGTAATGTCACCGAAAAGCTGACGGACGTTCCGTATATATACGCATGGGGATTTAATCCCGGGAAAACAAAAATAGCATATGTTGCCCGTTTGGGACAGAACGAACAAAGATTGGACGAACTCCGCATCTTAGACCTCCGTACGCTAAAAGACACCCTGATTTGCCAAGACACGCCCGACTATCGGTTTACCTGGGGAAATATAGGCTGGCAACCCGAAGAAAAAGGGCTGACGCTGTTAGCGCTTAAAGGCATAGACCGTACGTATACGAATGTGATGTATGTGGATTTGGAAACGAAGAAAACGGAACTTCTCACCGATAGCCGGAAAAGAGCCGGCCTGAATGGTTGTAAGGTCATAGAAGAATGGCTATCCGGAGACGAATATTTCTTTTCCTCCGACCAGGACGGATACACGAATCTGTATCGTTTCAGCCTGTCTGATAAAACTGTAACGCAGGTGACGCATTATACGACCGACATCGACGACATCTGTTATGTAACGATAGACAACCGCAAATACCTTTTGGCTTTACAAAGTAATCCGATAGAAACCAAACTGATTCTGATAGATCCCGATACAAAAGAAGTCATCTATCAGTATACATCGGCTTTAGGATTGCAGATTGGGACTTCCAACGAGAACCGGGTTACTTTGATTGCCGGCTCAACGAACGAACTGTTCCAACTTATCGACGCTACCATAACTATCGACACCCTTACAACGGAAGTCGTACTGGATATTCCCGCCGGTTTGAAAAAGCAATTAGTACATTCGTCCGTCGAGCGTTTAGAAATACCTACGTTTGATATCGACCCGCTTACAGGCAAACAACGCTTGTTGCACGCCTATTTGTTCACACCCGAAAATCCGCTGCCGGAAGGAAAAGAATTGGTTCTGATAGAATCTTTTTACGGCGGCGCCAACCGGTATAACGACGAATATCAAATATTAACTCAGGCCGGTATCTATGTGCTAAGTCCCTCTCCACGCGGTTCGGATGGCTTTGGGAGAGATTTTGTCGCCTTGAACGATAAAGACTTGGGAGGAAACGAAATCATAGACATTATTTATTCGGCTCAGTATATCTCGGAAAAGCTGCATATCCCGGCAGAGCGTATCGGCGTGTTCGGTATGAGTCACGGCGGATACGCCACCATGCGGTTGATGACCTTCCCCGGCGAAGTGAACGGAAACAATGCCGTTTTTCCCTTTGGTTTTGGTATCGAAACGGCTGGATTCTGCGATATTATCTGGCAGCATACACATACGAATATCCCAGACTGGACAGCCTTGGAAGCCGGCGACCCTGCCGTAGATTCGCTGAAGCTGGTTGATCGTTCGCCTCTCACTCATGCCGATAAAATCACAGGCCCATTACTCCTTATTCATGGCGACCACGACAATCGGGTAGACATCGGAGGCTCTCGTTTCATGGCGGAGAAACTAAAAGGATTAGGCAAACCCTATCGGTATGTAGAATTTCCCGGATTAGGACATGGAATCAAAGGGACGGATAACAACAAGAAATATTATTCCGAATGTTTTGAATTTATCGAAACAATGGTTCTGAAATAAGGCCGGGTTTATAGCTTCCACTTGTTTTCGGATTAGGAGATATGATCGTTTGAAGATGTTAAAATACGGCATATCTCCTAATTTTTCATGAAAATGTTTTGGATGTTTGTATGAATAGTCTATCTTTGCACTCGCCTTTGAGGAAGGTATCCTCAAAACATTGAGGCCCATTCGTCTATCGGTTAGGACGCAAGATTTTCATTCTTGAAAGAGGGGTTCGATTCCCCTATGGGCTACGAAATTAATTAAAAGATAGCTTAAAAAAATGGCAAATCACAAATCAGCGCTTAAAAGAATCAAACAGTCGAATGCGAGGCGCTTGCATAACCGATATTATGCAAAAACAGCAAGGAATGCTGTGAAAAACTTGCGTGGAACCGAAAACAGGGATGAAGCAAAAGCTTTGTATCCGAAGGTATCTTCTTTATTAGATAAGCTGGCAAAGAGACACATTATTCATAGGAATAAAGCAGCTAATTTGAAATCCAAATTAGCCAAACATGTCAATGCACTCACGTAAGTAAAGACGTTTCGGCGTTTTTTTAAATGATATAGCACAGGACTTTTTTATTTTGAGTTCGTCACAAATAAAAAAGTTTTGTGATTTTTTATGCCTTGAATTTACCGGAAAAATATAATTTTGCACAAAATACATCTTAATTTTATGGAAACAGTACTAAGTGGTATTAGGCCGACAGGCAATTTGCATTTGGGAAATTATTTTGGTGCGGTACAAAGTTTTGTAAAATTGCAAGACGAGTATAGATGTTTCTTCTTTATTGCCGACTGGCATTCGCTTACCACCCATCCGCGTCCTGAAAATATTCGCCAAAGCGTTAAAACAATCTTAGCGGAGTATCTGGCTTGTGGCATCGACCCCGAAAAAGCCACAATCTACGTGCAAAGCGATGTGCACGAAGTAGTGGAACTGTATCTCTATTTAAATATGAATGCATATTTGGGAGAGTTGGAAAGGGTTACATCGTTTAAGGAAAAGATACGTAAACAACCCGATAATATCAACGCCGGACTTCTGACGTATCCCTCTCTGATGGCGGCAGATATCCTTATCCATAAAGCAAACAAAGTGCCCGTAGGCAAAGATCAGGAACAAAACATGGAAATGGCGCGCAAATTTGCCCGCCGCTTCAATACCATCTACGACGTTACCTATTTCCCGGAACCGGAATCTTTCCACTTCTCGGATAAAGCCCTGAAAGTTCCGGGCCTGGATGGCTCCGGCAAAATGGGGAAAAGCGAAGGAAATGCTATTTATCTGGTTGACGACGAGAAAACAATCAGGAAAAAGGTAATGAAGGCAGTAACCGATGCAGGCCCCACTGTCCCTCATAGCGAAAAGCCCGAACCTGTTGCCAACCTTTTCACCATGATGGAAATCGTTTCTACCCAAGATACCTACGATTATTTCAACGAAAAGTATAATACCTGCGAAATCCGTTACGGTGATTTGAAAAAACAATTGGCGGAAGACATCAATACCTTCTGCACTCCTATTCGTGAACGGATATTGGAAATTGCAGCCGACAACGCTTATATGGACAAGGTGGCTCGCTTAGGTGCACAAAAAGCAACGGAAAGCGCGGCTCGAACAATCCTGGAGGTACGCGAGATTATCGGTTTCCGACCTTAAACCAACAAGTATGGACCCGCTACATAAAATATTATCAATCATTATTCCCGTTTATAACGAGGAAGCAACCTTAGAGCAACTTCTGGAAAAGATTATCCGGCTGGAATTGATAAATGGGATGGGAAAAGAACTCATTATTGTGAACGATGCTTCGACGGATAGAAGCGAAGAAATTATTCGGCAAACGGTAGCCCGGCATCCGAATACGATCGTTAAATACGCCCGGCACGATGTTAATTCGGGCAAAGGCAGAGCAATACGAACCGGAATTGAATATGTAACGGGAGACTACGTGGTTATTCAGGATGCAGACCTTGAATACGACCCTCAAGATTTTAATCTGTTGCTGACTTATCTGACAATCCGTGAGAAAAAGGTCGTGTACGGTTCGCGTTTCCTCGATCGGGAAAATAAACATTCCTACCGTAGATTTTATTTAGGAGGAAGATTGGTTTCTCTTTTTGCCAACTTATTGTATGGACAACGTTTAACGGACGAACCTACCTGCTACAAAATGTTCGACACCGCTTTGCTTAAGTCGATACCCCTGCAATGCTCCGGCTTTGAGTTTTGTCCCGAAGTGACGGCGAAAGTGGCGAAACGGGGTTACAAAATCGTAGAATTACCCATCCGCTACTATCCGCGTAGCATCCGGGAAGGAAAGAAAATAAAATGGCACGACGGAGTAGAAGCCCTCTGGGTTCTGATTAAGTATAAATTAATAAAGTGATTCCGGTATGAAAAAAAAGAAAAATGTACCTCCCCGGCACACCAAACAACCATCAGCCAACTATCCGCTCCGGATTGCAAAAAATATCTTTTTCGTCTTTCTCGTCGGCTTTTTTCTCCTGAGTGGGATGCAAAACAACGTGGGATATAAATGGGCCTATGATATGCTGACAAGCAACAGGAAACTGATCCGGGAAAATCCGCATCTCTCCATCAAAGAGAAAAACGAAATGAAGCTGGGAGCAGATTTTGCTTATGTTTGGTTTCTGAGGGAATCCACGCCCGAAAATGCCGTGATACTATACCCTTCTGCCGAAGACTTCTACCCTCCCGACAAGTCAAGTCCGTTCAAACAAGGACTTCAGAATAAAATATGGGCCTTGCGTTTCCTTTATCCACGCCGTTTGGTGCTCCCATCCGAAATGGAGACCAACCGCTACGCCCCGGACATTACACACGTGGCTATCGTGAACGGAAGAGGCCACGAACGGCTGAACTATCCCGTCGAACTTCGGCAGGAGCATGGGATATTACCCGTAAAACCCTAAAACGAACCTATTATGTTGTACGCAGGTATTTTCTTGACTTTTATCTTAGGCCTCGCCTTTGTTCATTGCATATCCGGAAAGTTTACGCCGGTAGAGAAAATCGGACTGTCGTTCCCGCTGGGGATGGGACTTCAGGTCTTCCTGATGTTGTTCGTAGACCAAGTAGGGATATCTCTGAAGTCGGCGCCTCTTCTCCTTAGCGAAGCTTTATTACTGACGGGCTTGTGCTTCTTCCTCTATTCTTATCGCAAATACAGGCCGAAAGACTTTACACTACCTTCTCTCCCGAAAAACATCAACCTGATATGGCTACTCTTTATCATCGCTATTGCCTGGCTGGAATACATGAATTTTTCGAAATGCCTCTACTTCCCTCCGTCCGACGGAGATAGCTTAGCCGGATTTGAAACGATTGGTTATATCGCAGCCCACGAACATACGATGAAAGGACTTAGCATCTTCGACGCCACCTATATGCCCGGAATACACGGCCCGGCAAGCTATATTACCTACGCCCCGTTTGTGCAACTGAGCTACGCATACGTCTATGCTTTGGGCGCCGAAACGTCTAAAATCATCCCCGGACTGATGTATTTGTTCTTCCTGATGGCTTTTTATGCTGCCACCTCCCGCGCCGCCGGTAAGACGGGCGCCGCCATTGCAACGTTCTTCGTTCTGCTCACACCCGAAATGCTGGCCTTCTCCTCCCTTTCCATGACGAACGTTATCCATGCCGTTTTTGCCTCTTTGAGCATTATTTACATGGCCTTGTGGTTTTGGGAAAGAGAAAAGAAAGACCTTCTTCTTTGCGGTGTTCTTTTGGGCATCAATACCCTGTGCCGCACGGAAGGCATTGTATTTACCGCCGTCGTGCTTTTCCTTCTTTTCGTAGACTCCTGCCGGACAAAACACCATAAAGGCTTCTTGCAAAGTTCTCTCCTCGCCGTTGTCCCCTTGCTCGGATGGACGTTGTACACGAAGATAAATGGATTGTATGCCGAAAGCATCGTTATCACACACCCCTTCTGGGATGCGGAAAAAGCCCGCACCATTCTTACCTACGCTTGGGGGCTGTATAAAAACACAACCTATTACGGATGGAGCTTTGTGGTGTTTCTCTCCGCTTTCTTGGCCAATCTTTGGTTCCTCGTCCGGCAGAAAGACAACCTCTACCTGTTGCTGGCCATTGTGTTGTCTTCCGGTTTTTACCTGCTCGTTATCTACCAGATAGATTACAAATGGGACACGATAGAGAATGTACTGTCCTTTTCGGTCAAACGCTTCCTGTTCTGTTTCATACCGATGGTGTGGTACTTCTCGGTCGCTAACCGGGCAGTAAACCTCCTGCTCTGCAAACTGGAGCAATTTCTACGTATAGATAAGGCTTGATAAACCTTCGGGCGAGAAAACCTCGTTGGCCACTTCCAGCATGGACTCGGCCGTGACAGCTTCTATCTTCTTGAGCGATTCGGCGAAGCTCTCATACCGGTTTCGGCGAAGAAATTGTTTGCCTAAAGCCAGAAACGTATTCTCTTTGTTCTCGCTCGATATACCTAACTGACCGCTTACTTGTTTCTTTATCGCCGTAAGCTGCGAACTGCTGAGGCGAGTATTGCACAAACGTCGCAGCTCGTTGTAAACCAAACGGAGCGCTTTCTCGGTATGCTTGGGGTCTGTCCCAAAATAGATGGAGGCCAAACCGATATCGGTGTAAGACGTAAGATTCGCTTCTACGTTGTACACCAATCCGTGTTTTTCGCGGAGCGATAGATTCAGCCGGCTGTTCATGCCGGGGCCTCCCAGTAGATTATTCAGCAGAAAGAGGGGAATCCGCTTTTTGTCGTCTTCGTACAGGCTGTATGTAGGGCGGCCTATCATAACATGCGCCTGATGCGTATCCCGTTTTACGCGTTTGTTTTGCGGAGGAAGGAGGGGAGGCGGAGTGCGATGGAGGGAAAAGAGGGGGGATGCCTCCTGCCGGGTGTCTTCCGCCAGACGGATGATTTTGTCCGGCTTGATTTGTCCCATCGAAAAGAAAACCATATTAGACGGTACATAAAAGCGGCGGGTGAAGGAAAGCCCCGTTTCGGAGGTGAATCGCAGCAACGAGGCTTCATCGCCCAAAATATTATGACCGAGAGCATGCCCGCTGAATAGCAAATCTTCAAAGTCGTCGAATATAAGTTCCGAAGGGCTATCCTTATACGTATTGATTTCGTCTGAGATAACATCCACCTCTTTCGCTATCTCCTGAGGCGGGAAGGTAGAATGGAAGACTATATCCGAGAGTAATTCGAAGGCGCGGCCAAAATGTTCCTTCATAAAAACGGCATACACAAAGGTATCTTCTTTCGTTGTATATGCATTTAGTTCGCCGCCTACATTCTCCATCCGGTTGAGGATATGCCGGGCCTTGCGTTTCGTTGTTCCTTTAAAGAGAAGATGTTCCACAAAATGGGCCAACCCATATTCGTGGGTTTCCTCGTCTCGCGTACCGGCATTGACGGCAAATCCGCAGTAAGATACCGGCGTGTCCGACGGCAAATGAATCAAACGCAACCCGTTAGGGAACGTGTGTGTAAAGTAGTGCATAGCTGTATAAATTTTGGTAAAGATACAACGGGTGTTGAATAATTGAGTAATTGGATAACAGAATAACTGCTATTATCTCACGTGGAGGGGGGGGGCTGTCCGGGAGGGGGGACATGAGTAGTTACAATATCCTTAATAAAATAATTGGCAACCAGAAAAAAAACTTACCTTTGCTGCACTTTTGGAGACAACAATAATATAATGTCTAACTTAGTAATTAAAACAAACTTAGTATTAACAATTAAAAGATGGAAAATTTAAAAAACATCCAGCCGGTAGAAGATTTTAACTGGGAATCGTATGAACAGGGAGATTCTTACGGCGAAGAAAACAAGGAAAATCTTGTGAAAACCTACGACGAAACCTTGAACACCGTTAAGGACAAGGAAGTCGTTGTTGGAACCGTTACATCCATGAACAAACGTGAAGTAGTGGTAAATATCGGTTTTAAATCAGACGGCGTAGTGTCTATGTCCGAATTTCGGTATAACCCCGATGTAAAAGTGGGAGACGAAGTGGAAGTCTATATCGAAAGTCAGGAAGATAAAAAGGGACAACTCATCCTCTCACACAAGAAGGCGCGTGTTACACGTTCTTGGGATCGTGTGCACGAAGCAAAGGAAAAAGACGAAATCATCAAAGGTTTCATCAAATGTCGTACCAAAGGCGGTATGATAGTTGACGTATTTGGTATCGAAGCCTTCCTGCCAGGCTCGCAAATCGATGTAAAACCCATCCGCGATTACGATGTATTCGTAAATAAGACGATGGAATTTAAAATTGTAAAGATCAACGATGAATATAAAAACGTTGTCGTATCTCACAAAGCCCTTATCGAAGCCGAATTGGAACAGCAGAAGAAAGATATCATTTCCAAACTGGAAAAAGGACAAGTGCTGGAAGGTACCGTCAAGAACATCACCTCCTACGGCGTTTTCATCGACCTGGGTGGCGTAGACGGGCTTATCCATATCACAGACCTCTCGTGGGGACGTGTTTCGCATCCTGAGGAAATTGTGCAGTTAGACCAGAAAATCAATGTGGTTATTCTTGATTTCGATGATGAAAAGAGACGCATAGCGCTCGGATTGAAGCAACTCACGCCACATCCCTGGGATGCTCTCGACCAAAGCCTGAAGGTAGGCGACCATATCAAAGGGAAAGTTGTAGTCATGGCCGATTACGGCGCCTTTATCGAAATCGCCCCGGGTGTAGAAGGTCTGATTCACGTATCGGAAATGTCGTGGACACAACACTTGCGTAGCGCCCAGGACTTTATGAAGGTGGGAGACGAAATTGAAGCCGTTATCCTGACCCTCGACCGAGACGAACGCAAAATGTCGCTCGGTATCAAACAACTCAAATCAGACCCATGGGAAGATATCGAATCGCGTTTCCCCGTCGGCTCGAAACATACAGCCAAAGTACGCAACTTTACCAACTTCGGCGTATTTGTTGAAATAGAAGAAGGCGTGGATGGACTGATTCATATCTCCGACCTTTCCTGGACTAAAAAAATCAAACACCCCAGCGAATTTACGCAGATTGGCGCCGAAATTGAAGTGCAGGTGCTGGAAATAGACAAAGAAAACCGCCGCCTCAGCTTAGGGCACAAACAACTGGAAGAAAATCCGTGGGATGTGTTTGAAACAATCTTTACGGTAAACTCTATCCACGAAGGAACCCTTATCGAAGCGCTCGATAAAGGAGCCGTTATCTCTTTGCCGTATGGCGTAGAAGGGTTTGCCACTCCCAAACATTTGGTAAAAGAAGATGGTTCGCAAGCTGTTGTTGATGAGAAATTACTTTTCAAAGTAATCGAATTTAACAAGGAAGCCAAACGCATCATTCTTTCGCACAGTCGTATTCACGAAGATGAACAGAAAAATGCCAAGAAAGAAGCCGCTACTATAGCAAACGAAAAGAAAGTAAAACGAAGCAAAAAAGAAGAAGAGGCTCCACTTATATTATCTTCCGTAGAAAAAACGACGTTAGGAGACATCGAAGAACTTGCCGCTCTGAAAGAAAAACTATCGGGGGGCGAATAAGCATTTTGTTTCTTACACATCTATATGCAATGAGCTGTGTCAAAAGCGCCGGATTAATGTCTTTGCGAGAGCAAAGCCCGAAGAAAAGACATTAATCCGGCTTTTGACACAGTTTCATTTATTCTCTTTTACATTAACATCCATCATACAATAATTTACATCATGCGTATAAAAAAAGATAACCCCCAAAATGACATTTGTATTAACTATGTAATTTCAACCTTTCCTGTTTTGTTTGTTTTATGCCTTGCCATCTCTTCCTTTTCCGGGCTGCATGCGCAAATGACCATAGGCTTAGGAACACCTCCTGCCAAAGCAGCTCTTCTGCAACTCAAGGACAAAGAGCCATCCCCAGGCACGAAAGATGCGACGGCCACCGGAGGCCTACTCCTCCCCCGGGTAGAACTTGCAAGTCGGGACGCCCTCCCACTACTCATAAACCCTACATCTGCCGATAAAAAAGACCATACAGGTCTGTTGGTATATAATCTGACGGAGAATGCCGCTCTCCAGCTTGAAAAAGGAATATACCAGTGGGATGGGGATAAATGGAAAAAGTTGGATAATAGCGTGGTAACAAACACGGCAGGATCTACTGTAAAGAAAGAGGCATACCGGGGAACTGTTCCGAATGAAAACCATGTTCTCTCGCTGGGTATATATGAGTTCCGAATGGTAAATAAAACCAATGCAACTTATCCGCAATTCCGGTTGGCGCCAGACAGTCGTTCTCAGGCGGACACAACCCTCCTCTGGCAGGTGAGCAAATACTGGGACAATAACCAAGAGGCCGAAAAGGGAAATGGTTATTCGTTCTGGGTAAAGAAAAAAACAAAAAGCGAGCTCCCCAAAGACGGATGGGTGGATTGCCGGGACAGTATGAGAATATCCGAAAGAAATGAGGTTTGGATAGCCGACTTAAAGAATGAGAACATGTATCGTGTTCAATTTCTGATATTCGGCAGTAGTACTCCGGCGAATCAAAACAAAACCTATGCGATAATTGCCCGAAAATATTAACAGATAGATAATTTGAGAATGAAGACATACATAAAAATACGCTGCTTGCTTTTTGCGTTGACTTTTGTTGCAGGATTGCAGGCGCAGGTATCCATCGG
>JAISZY010000205.1 GCA_031284375.1 Tannerellaceae bacterium
ACGAATTATGTGAAATTTAACAATCTATTCGATGTCCGTGAACTTCTACTTTTATTCTTTTAAAAAATGAGTTCAGAAAACAGGTTGAGAAAATTTAGGAGTTTTTAGAGATGCCCTTCTATTAATTAATTTAATTTTACATTTCATGAAAAAGTTATTTTTCTTAGTTATCATTTCTTTTTTCGCAGTAGTTGCCAATGCGCAGGAAATTTTTCAAAAAGGAACAAACATTGTAAACCTTGGCGTAGGACTGGGTTCTCACATACCGGTTGAAGTTTCTTTTGAACACAGTATTGTAGATGGTTTAATTCAGGGCGAAAATGGAGCCATTGGAGTAGGCGCTTATGCCGGTTGGTATTCTTACAGCGATTCATATGCCGGGGGTAAATTGAGGTACAACGATTTTGTGATAGGCGCAAGAGGTACTTTCCATTATCAATTTGTTGATAAATTGGATACCTATGCCGGAGTGATGCTGGGCTACGACATTGTTTCTTCCAAATGGGACGGCAACGGACTCTTTGAAGGCTCTACTTCTGCCAGTGCATTTTCGTCTTCCTTCTTCCTCGGCGCCCGCTACTACTTTGCCCCCTCTATTGCTGCATACAGCGAATTGGGCTATGGCATCGCTTACTTGAGCGTTGGGGTAGCGTTGAAATTCTGATCTTGTATTTCATTCATAATTTGTAGAAACGGCATGTATCGCAAGATAGGTGTCGTTTTTTTCGTATACCTGCTAATTTTAAATCATTTCCTGAAAACATTTAAAATAACTCTTTACTTTTGTCACAAATAATATTTGTTTTATGAAAAAGAAAGTTGTAACCTTCGGAGAAATCATGCTCAGACTTGCCGCGCCCGATTATCTCCGTTTTAATCAAAGCAATTCGTTTAGCGCTACGTTTGGAGGAGGGGAGGCAAATGTGGCTGTCTCGCTGGCCAACTACGGAATCCCCGTAACCTTTGTTACCCGCCTGCCCGAAAACGACATCGCCCGCGCTTGCGTGATGGATTTGCGTAAATATGGCGTAGATACATCCCCCATTATCTATGGCGGCGAGCGGTTGGGTATTTATTTCCTCGAAACAGGAGCCGTGGCTCGTGCCGGCAAAGTGGTGTACGACCGCGCTCACTCGGCTATATCGGAAATTAAACCGGGTATGATTCACTGGGAAGAAGTACTGCAAGAGGCAGCCTGGTTTCACTGGACAGGCATCACGCCGGCCCTGTCGGAAGGAGCCGCCAACGCCTGCCTCGAAGCCATCCAAACGGCCAACCGCCTGGGGATAACCGTATCGTGCGACCTGAATTACCGGAAAAACTTATGGAAATACGGCAAAAGCGCCTCGGAAGTAATGCCCGAACTGGTAGCCGGCTGTGACATCATCCTCGGAAACGAAGAGGATGCCGAAAAAGTATTCGGCATCAAACCCCAGGGATTCGACGTGACGCACACCGGAGGCGAAGTGAATGCCGCCGAGTTTGAGTCGGTATGCACGCAACTGACGGCTCGTTTCCCCCGCGCCCAAAAAGTAATCATTACCCTGCGAGGCTCCCTCAATGCCAATCATAATACCTGGGCAGGGGTATTATACGCCGGCGGTACGCTATATTCATCGCGGCGGTATGATATTACCCATATCGTAGACCGCGTGGGAGGAGGAGATGCCTTTATGGGAGGACTCATCTATGGATTACTTACTTATACGGAGGACAACCAAAAAGCGCTCGACTTTGCCGTGGCAGCCTCCTGCCTGAAACATACCGTTTATGGAGATTTCAATCAGGTAACGGTAGAAGAAGTTGAAAAATTAATCAAAGGAGATGCCTCCGGAAGGGTAAGCAGATAATGGCGCGATTCAGTAAACTACACGTATTAAACGCCATGGTAGATACCGGAATGGTTCCGGTGTTCTATCATCCGGATGCGGAAGTGGCAAAGCGCGTACTAAAAGCCTGTTACGAAGGAGGTGTCCGCGCTTTCGAATTTACCAACCGCGGCGATTTTGCGCAAGACGTTTTCAGTGCATTGTCGAAGTATGCGGCCGAAGAATGTCCCCAACTCATAATAGGAATCGGTTCCATTGTCGATGCGCCTACGGCAGCGTTGTACATCCAGTTGGGAGCCAACTTTGTTGTAGGGCCATCGTTCAATCCCGAAATAGCCAAGGTATGCAACCGCCGGCTCATTCCTTATACCCCCGGATGCGGTTCGGTATCGGAAATAAGTTTCGCACAGGAAGCCGGATGCGACCTGTGCAAGATATTCCCGGCCGGCAGCGTAGGCGGCCCTTCGTTTGTAAGTAATCTGAAGGCGCCAATGCCCTGGTCGTTGATTATGGCAACCGGCGCCGTAGAGCCTACGGAAGAAAACTTATCGGCATGGTTTAAAGCCGGCGTTACCTGCGTAGGAATGGGATCGAAATTATTCCCGAAAGAAGCGATTGCTTCAGGCAACGGGCAAGTTATAACTTCATTATGCAAAGAAGCGCTTTCTATCATCAAAAAATATCGAAAAATATGAAATCATTTTTAGACGCAAACTTCCTGCTACAAACGGATACGGCCATAGAGCTATACCACAAACATGCCGCCGGATTACCTGTCATAGACTATCATTGCCATCTCAATCCGCAGATGATAGCCGAAGACTACCGCTTTAAAGACCTGACGGAAATATGGCTGGGAGGCGACCATTACAAATGGCGGGCGATGCGGGCCAACGGCGTATCGGAAGACTACATCACGGGCAACAAACCTTCGTACGAAAAGTTTGTAAAATGGGCGGAAACCATGCCTTATACCATGCGCAATCCGCTTTACCATTGGACACATCTGGAACTGAGCCGGATTTTCGGCATCGACAAGGTACTGAATCCCTCCTCCGCACAAGAAATATACGACGCGTGCACCGCAAAGCTGCAAACGCCCGAATTTAGCGCCCAAAGTATCATGCGGCGGATGCTCGTAGAGGTAGTCTGCACAACCGACGACCCGGCCGATTCATTAGCATACCACCTCGCCATACAAGCCGGCGGTTTCCCCGTAAAAGTACTCCCTACCTGGCGTCCCGACAAGGCCATGGCGATAGAGGATTCCGCCGCTTACAATGCGTATATCGAACGGTTGGAAGAAGCTTCCGGCATCTCCATCCTTACCTTCAACGATTTGCTGGAAGCCCTCCAAAAACGGCACGATTTCTTTGCTTCCGCAGGTTGTTGCGTGTCCGACCACGGACTGGAAACGTTCTACGCTACGCCTTATACCGAAGCGGAGATACGCGCTATCTTCTCTAAGGTACGCGCCGGGAGACAAGCCGATAGTGAGGAATTGGATAAATTCCGCTCCGCCATGCTCTACGAAGGAGGCATCATGGACGCACGCGCCGGATGGGTACAGCAGTTTCACGTGGGAGCCATCCGGAACAACAATACACGTATGTTCCGGAAAATAGGAGCGGATACGGGATTCGACGCCATTCACGACCATAACTTCGTTGCTCCGATGAACCGCCTCTTAGACCGTCTGAACACCGAAGGATTGCTGGCAAAGACCATTCTCTACAACCTCAATCCGCGCGATAATGAGCTGTTGGCAACCAATGCCTATAACTTCAACGACGGTTCTACACCGGGAAAAATGCAATTCGGAGCGGCCTGGTGGTTCCTCGACCAACTAAAAGGAATGGAAAACCAAATGAATGCCTTATCGGCAGAAGGATTATTGAGCCGTTTTGTCGGTATGCTAACGGATTCGCGCAGCTTCCTCTCCTATCCGCGCCATGAGTATTTCCGTCGCATCCTGTGTAATTTACTGGGGAACGATGTGGAGAATGGAGAACTCCCCGTTTCCGAACTTCCCTTTATCGGGCAAATGGTAGAAAATATCAGCTATTACAATGCTAAAAATTATTTCGGTTGGTAATTACAAATTGCTTTTAAACTCTATATGTTATGTTCGGAAAATATAAAACCTTGTTTATCGGAACCTGTCTTATGTCGGGAGTAACTACTACGATGTCCCAAAACAGTCCGATATTGTTGTTCCCGGGCAATGCTCCCGGAGAAACAACTCAACTGACGGAAAGAGCCGACAGAGACGGCGGAAAAACAGGCGGCGAATCTGTACTCCGCATTTTGAACGTCGGCGAACCTACAATCACCTACTATCCTGCTCCCAAGGATATAGCAAGCGGCGCGGCCGTTGTGGTCTGCCCCGGAGGAGGATATAATCTTCTGGCCTACGACCTGGAAGGCGACGAAGTATGCGAATGGCTGAATGAACTGGGCATTACAGGCGTATTACTCAAATACCGCGTGCCGCGCCGCGAAGGACGCGAAAAACACGAAGCGCCTCTACAAGACGTACAACGCGCCATAGGCTACGTACGCGCACATGCCGAAGCTTATTCCATCGACCCCACCCGCATCGGCGTGATGGGCTTCTCGGCCGGGGCACACCTGTCGGCCACGGTAAGCAACAACTTCTCAAGGCGCACGTATCCGCCGGTAGACGCTTCCGACAGAGTAAGTTGCCGGCCTGATTTCTGCCTGCTGGTTTATCCGGCCTATTTAGATGCCGATACGTTTCGGATAGCGCCGGAGTTGAAGGTTTCTTCGCAAACCCCTCCAACCCTACTCATACAGGCGGAAGACGATAAATCCTATATCAATAGCAGCCTCTTTTATTATTATGCGCTGAAAGAAGCCGGCGTCCCCGCCTGGATGCACCTGTACAGCAAGGGAGGACACGGATACGGACTGCGCGACACAGGCGTTACGGTGAATGAATGGCCCGGCAGAGCCGAAGACTGGTTTCGCGAAATCGGCATCATCGACTAATATACACTTGCATGAGAAGGCGAACGTAGGCAAAAATAATACACCCAATTTTACGCACAGTACACGCGCAACAGTGTCAATGTTTCAGCAGTTCGATGCGCTTCACCGGGGTGGAGGCGTGGAGCGTGGCCGTAATCGTACCGCTGCTCTTTTGCATGATAGATTTTGCCTGTTGTATGGTTGTAAATACGGAACTTGATTGTTTCGTTACTATCGCCATAAACCGTCAGGAAGCCCATATACGGATGAGCAAAGCCGTCGATGTATTGCATTCTGCTGCTGTTTCTGCAATCTGCGCTGCGAAGTGCAGGCGCAGACGGATGGTCGCAGTTGCTTTCACAAGTAGGATTGTGGAACGGACAGTTGTGTAAGCGAGCCGTACCATGCACCTCCGTTGTTGTAGATATACTGCCCGCTACTGTTTTTCAACTGTGTAGCCAGGCTAAGTGCAATGGATTGTCCTACAACTCTGCCTGCTGCCCCTGCAGTCCTGTCGACGAAATAGTTGTCGTGTTGTCGGACGCTACGCTTACAAACGTAATATTGCTCGTTTTGTCTGCATCGCCTGCTGCAGGCTTGGTCGCAACTGCGATAAGTAGCTTGCCGCTGTTGTCGAGGATTGGAGAGAAGCTTGCATAATTGTTGTCGAGCGGGAGTATCGGCGTACCGTCGCTTCAGTTTGTTCCGTCGGGAGATACCGCCGCTTTTCACGCCAACCATGAGTTCCGTTTTATTCAGCAGGTTTACAAATATATCTTTGGTGATATTGCTGCCGAACGTAGCCGGTACTTCCGGAGCCAACTCCCATGCAGCCACGTGCAGGTTGCCTCCCGAAGCGGCGTCGAAGGCGGCTGCTGAGGATTTGGCTGCCGGCTTACTGCTTTTTAATTTATACTGCACGCGGTATTGTTTTGTGCATTGCTTGCCGGCACAGAAAAGAGCATCTTCTTTTCCGTCAGTTAAAACGGACGGGAAAAAGGCAAGCAATGCACAAAACTGTGCCGCGCGCAGTATAAAACAAAAAGACAATGGAAAAACAAACTTTGTATGTTGCGTTCTCAACGCAAAAAGGCGGGGTCGGCAAAACAGCGTTCACGGTGTTGTCCGCGTCCTACCTTCATTATGTAAAAGGTAAAAACGTGGCGGTGGTCGATTGCGACTTTCCACAGCACAGTATCAACGCTATGCGTAAGCGCGATGCCGAGCAAATCGGCACGGACGAGTTTTACAAGCGGATGGCTTACGAACAATTCAAAGCCCTGAACAAAAAGACGTATCCGATTTTGTGCAGCAAGCCCGAACATGCGGTACAGACCGCAGACGACTACCTGCAAACCGTCGATGACAAGCCCGACGTGATTTTCTTCGACCTTCCCGGAACGGTGGGTAATGCGGGCGTGTTGAAATCCATCGCCAACATGGACTACATCTTTACGCCGATTATTGCCGACCGAATCGTGTTGGAAAGCTGCCTGTCGTTTGCCGATGCCGTCCACAAGAACCTTGTCGGGAAAAACGATATCCGCCTGAAATCCCTGTCGCTGTTTTGGAACAAGGTGGACGGGCGCGAGAAAACCGACCTGTACGAACGCTTTGAAAAAGCCATCGACGAACTGGATTTGCCCTTGATGAAAACCTTCATCCCCGATACGAAAAAGTATAATAAGGAAATGTCGGATAAACGCACCGTCTTCCGCTCGACGCTATTCCCTGCCGACAAACGCCTGATAAAAGGCAGCAACTTGGAAGAACTCATCGAAGAGATTTTAGAAACCATTAAACTGTAAAACGATGGCAAAGCAAAACAACCCGTCTGCCCCTGTGGACGAACAATACTTAATGGATGTGATTGCAGGCGGTTTTTCCGCAAAAAAGGAAATACCTGAACCTGTTCATTTAGAAGAGAAACAGGAAGAAATTGCTTCGGAAGAAAAAATGGCGGTTGGAGAAAAGCCCAAGGAATCCGCCAAGCGTAAGCGAAGCAACGCGGTTGATTACGAAACGGTATTCCTGCAACGCAACGAACTCAAAGCACGGCAAAGCGTGTACATCAGTAAGGAAATCCATGAAAGGTATCGAAAATCGTCAGCGTATTGGGAAAGGATTTGAGTGTCGGCGGCTACATTGATAATGTGCTGTCGCAACACTTCGACACCTTCATGGACGAAATCAATGCACTGTACGAAAAGAAATACACCAAACTCTTTTAGTCATGGCAGCATGGATAATTATAGTCTGCCTTGCCATCCTGTTTTTGCTTTTATTCCGAAAGAAAAAACCGAAGGAAGTCATCACACCAAGCAAAACAAAATTGCAATTTGAAGGCGATGTGATGGGTAAAACTACGGTGGTGTTGAGACAAATGCAGACATCAGAAGACAGGCGGGGACAGGTTTTAAAACCGATTGAAAATCCCGATACTTTTGCCACGGATGAAGAAAACGAGCCGTTGAATATCAATGTTTCGTTGGAGTACGAAAGTTCGGGAAACGCTATTGACGAGTTCGACGAAAGCGAAGAAACGGAAGAACTTCATCAGCTGACTGGCGGCGAAACGGGTTTTGCGAGCGGTGCAAGTTTTGAGGATTTGGAACACTCGTATGATGTCATCCGCGAACGGAAAACATCGGAAAACGATGAACGGAAAGCTGCCACGATTATCCGAAGCGAAGGCGATACGGAAATTTTTCAGCAAATGGTGGCGCAGGTTCCGCAAGGTGTCGAACGGGTAACGTCGATTATGGACAAATACTTTTCATCGCCGAAAGAAGATGTAAAACCAAGTAACGACAGTGATTGGAGCGGCTTTGATGTCGCCGGAATTTTATAACAATAAAAACAGTAAGCAATGAAGCAACGAGATTACGGATAGTGTGAAACACATATCCACAAAAGGCTGTAAAGCCTACCACTAAAATCAACAGTAATAACCCGCCGTAAGGACTATCCACCCTTACGGCAATTTTCAAAAATCAATATGACTAAAAAGAGAATTTTTCTTTCGGCAGCCTTTACGTTGGCTGCCATCGGTGCATTCGCACAAGGTAACGGCTCTGCGGGAATTACCGAAGCCACCAGTATGGTAACAAGTTATTTTGACCCTGCAACTAAACTTCAGAACTCCTATACTAATCCCTGCCATTCGGTAAAAAAGCGTATCTTTATCGCAAAAAAGAAATCCAATCACTATTAACCGACTAAATTTCAAAAATGAGTTTTTAATTATTTCAACTTGTTGGTTACGAAGTATTTAGTCTTGATAATTTTTCATTTTCAAAAAGTTACCCCCTCTTTTTTAGCCATCGAACAGCGAGCATTGCACTGCTACCGGGACTTTATTCCG
>JAISZY010000271.1 GCA_031284375.1 Tannerellaceae bacterium
CTCAAATCCCGGCGTTTTTGAGGGTTTGCGGAGAGTTGGACGGCAAAAAAACGACTTTTCTTCTTCCCAAATCTGACTAAATGATAGTTTTGACCCTTAGTTTGCAAAATGATATTTTGGCAAAATGTAGAATGAGAGGCGACATACGGTCGGATATTTTTCATAGCGCCTCAAAAAAAGAATTAACCCTTGCGAAACAATTTCCCTGATAGCGTGTGCGTTTTTCATCCTTTTTTTCTGAAAAAAACTATCTTTGCATCCGTTAAATTTACTTCTCAAATAAAAAAAGAATTTATTCGCATGGAAACGACAAATACCCGTAATGCTTATTTTGCCTCCGGATGTTTCTGGGGAACCGAATATTATTTTATGAAGGCCAATGGAGTAATGGCCACCGCCGTTGGTTTTATGGGAGGACATCTCCCCAACCCAACCTACCAACAGGTTTGTACCGGAAAAACAGGACACTTGGAATGCGTGGAAGTCACTTACGATACGACCCAAACAAGTTACGAAGATTTGGTAAAACTCTTTTTTGAAACGCACGATTTTACACAAGACAACGGGCAAGGGCCGGACATCGGGCCTCAATATTTGTCTTGTATCTTCTACGGTGATACGGACGAAAAAGAAATGGCAGAAAAATACATTACCCTCCTGAAAAAACAAGGTCACAGGGTGGCCACAAAATTAACTCCTGCTTCCTCTTTCCGGAAGGCCGAAGACTACCATCAGCAATACTACGAACACAAAGGCGAACACCCCTATTGTCATAGCTATAAGAAAATATTCTGAACAAATACTGTTTCAACAAAAAACTATCTATATTTGTAGGTACTAAATTTAATTGACATGAAAAGACGAGATTTTTTAACGAACACAGCGCTGATAGGCGCTGGTATTCCTTTAGGTGTAGCCCCTGTGGCTCTTGCATCTTGTAGCGAACAAGGCGCTGTTGCTACAACAACGTATTCGCCGGACGAATTAGGAATGTATTCCTTCGTGGATATTGCTCCCGACGGCAACCCTTTAAAAGCTGCTTTGATAGGTTGTGGCGACCGCGGTACGGGCGCTGCTACCCAGTTCCTTTCGGCAGGCCCCAATCTCTCCATCATCGCACTTGGCGATTTATTTCCCGACAGACTGAATACGTGTAGAGGGGTTCTGAAAGAAAAGTTTAACAATGAGGTGGCCGATGCTGATTGCTATTTCGGCTTTGATGCTTATCAGAAGATATTGGAAAGAAACGATATCGACATAGTATTACTCTGTACGCCTACTCATTTCAGACCGGAGCATTTCGAGGCCGCCGTAAATGCAGGGAAGCATATCTTTATGGAAAAACCCTGCGCAGTAGACCCCACCGGTATACGAAAAGTAATAGCCGCCGCCAAAATAGCGACAGGTAAAGGACTTTCCGTAGTCACAGGTAACCAGCGCAGACATCGCCGGGATTATTGGGAAGCATTCGTTCAGGTAAAGAACGGATTGATAGGCGACGTTATTTCTGCCACCGCTCATTGGGACCAGGGCGCTTGGTGGAATAAACGCAAACGTCCGGAATGGAGCGATATGGAATATTGTATCCGCAACTGGTTTAATATTAAGTGGCTTAGTGGCGACCATCTGCTCGATCAGGCGATTCATAATATCGACATCGTTACCTGGTTTATGGGACAACGCCCGATAAAAGCCGTAGGTTTTGGAGGACGCGCCCAACGGTTAACCGGAGATATTTACGACTTCTTCAGCGTAGACTACTATTACGAACAGAATAAACGTATGCTGGCGACAGCTCGGCAGATAGATGGCTGCGACGGGAACGTATCCGAACAAGTTTATGGCGCCAAAGGGGTTGCTTTGCTCAATGACCGGAACGATATAAAAATTGTAGACTTCAGCGGAAACGAACTCTGGAAATATGATTACGAAAGCAAACCGGTAAAGAACCCATACAATCAGGAACATATCCATTTGGTAGAATCCATTCGACTGGACAAGAAAATCAATCAGGCCGAAGACTTGGCTTACTCTACGCAAGTTGCTATTCTGGGACGTGAAGCTGCCTATACGGGGAAACCCATCACATGGGACGAAATCATGGCATCCCCCTTGCGTTATGGCCCTGAAACTTACGCCATAGGTCCGCTTCCCGATTACAAGGAAGGTGTAGCGCCGCTTCCGGGAAAAGCTCCGGATGCTCCGGTTATGTAAGAATCAACAACGAATGTGCAATTGCCGCAGTACATTACGAATCTTTTCGAACGTAGTGATACGAGTGGACACCAGCGGGAGGCGGAGTTTGTTTTCAATGTAACCCATAGCATTGAGCATACTCTTCACTCCTGCCGGATTGCCGTCCACACAAAGAAGGTCGAAGAGTTCGGTAAAACTATGGTGGATAGTACGAGCGCCTGCATAATCGCCGGCTAACGCAAGACGCACCATGCGGCTAAATTCACGAGGAAAAGCGTTCCCAATCACCGATATCACGCCAATGGCTCCCAACGTAATCAACGGAAAAGTAATCGCATCATCTCCCGAAATCACATTGAAATCAGCAGGTTTGTTTTTTATAATATCGTCTATCTGGGTAAAGTTCCCGGAGGCTTCTTTTACCGCTATTACGTTCTTAAATTCACGGGCAACACGCAATGTAGTTTCGGCTGTCATATTAACTCCCGTACGTCCCGGCACATTATAGAGTACCACCGGAAGTGAGGTGGCTTGGACGACAGCTTCATAGTGTCGGAAAATTCCTTCCTGGGATGGTTTGTTATAATAAGGAACAACCGAGAGAATGGCATCCACTCCTTCAAAACGACTTTGTTTCAATTTTTCTACTACGGAACGCGTACAATTGCCTCCTACTCCTAAGACAACCGGAATACGTCCCCGCACTTTTGTAACAACACAATCTATTACTTTATCCTTTTCGTCTTCGGTAAGAGTAGGTGTTTCGGCCGTAGTGCCTAATACCACTAAATAATCCGTTCCATTTTGTAATTGGTAATCGACCAGTTTGCCCAAAGTGTCGAAGTCAATGCTTTCATTTTCTTTAAAGGGGGTGATGAGAGCTACACCCATCCCTTTCAAATCAATATCTATCATACGGAATAAAATCTATTATTATTATTTTTAGTACAGCAAATGTAAAGAAATAATATCATTTGGAACGGATTGTTTGCAAATAATACAAAATATGTTGGAGGGATTGAGGAATGGAATCGTCTTCTCGCATGGGAATAGTAAGGTCGAACAACTCGCGCAACGACGATTTGTTGCCTATTTTGAACGCTACCGGATGCAGCAATTCCAGATAATGCATGGCATAATCATCTTCGCGGGTTAAGTCTATCAGAATATCGGCAGGGATAGCGTTGAACTGTTCGCATAAAGGAGAAAAGGGTAAACCGTTTGGGCCGAATTCTTCTTCTTTTATTAGAAGCCATGTAGGGTCTGTTTCTACTGTCACCTTCATCTTTTTGGGGATAAAGACGCTTATGTTTATATCTTTTTGGAGTTCTTTCAGTTGCTGCACACAAGGTAGAACATCCTCTTTGTCCTTTATATTAAATGTCATTAAAAAAGTCTTTGCCTCATATAATGAACAGTAGCGGGATTTTCTGGCAAAAGACTTCTTAGCAAGAGCCTGTATTTTTTTCCTGATAAAATAACCTTGAAAAATCATTCTTCCAATATATTTAAAAATTCATCTTCATTTATAATTTTCACACCAAGTTTTGTCGCTTTTTCCAACTTCGCCGGCCCCATATTATCGCCGGCAAGGATATAGTCTGTCTTACCGGAAACGGAGCCGCTGCATTTTCCTCCATGTTGTTCTATCATGGCTTTATATTCATCGCGCGAATGTTTGGTAAACGTACCGCTTACTACAATGGAAAGGCCCTTCAGACTATCCGAACGATCGGTCAGAATCGTTTCGTCGACAGTCATTTGCAGACCATGCGCAGCCAAACGCTTCACGATGGAGGTATTCGCTTCGTCGGCAAAATAATTCAACACACTTTGAGCGATACGTTCTCCTATTTCGTTTACCTGCATCAGCGATTCCGGAGAAGCCTGCTGCAATTGCTCTATGTTTAAAAAAGCATGAGCCAAGCGTTTGGCAACGGTTTCGCCTACATAACGGATACCCAATGCAAACAACACTCGTTCAAAAGGTACGGCTTTCGATTCTTCCAAGCTTTCCATTAGATTTTTAGCGCTTTTTTCCGCCCAACGTTCCAGGCGAAGCAGATCAGGCAGTTTCAGCGTGTATAAATCGGCTATATTTTTTATGTAACCTGCATTATACAAGTCTTCAACAGTTTCGGGGCCAATGTGGATATCCATGGCTCTACGGGAAACGAAATGTTCAATCCGTCCTTTTATCTGTGGAGGACAACCTGATTCATTCGGACAATAATGTGCCGCTTCTCCGGCGGGTCGCACCAACGGAGCGCCACATTCCGGACAGTTTGTGATAAAGCTCACCTTCTCGCCCACGAGCATAGTACGTGCATCGGTATCTACTCCTACAATTTTGGGAATAATCTCGCCGCCTTTCTCTACATATACATAGTCGTCAACATGCAAATCCAATCCTTCTATGATATCGGCATTATGCAGAGAAGCGCGTTTTACCGTTGTGCCCGACAGGATTACAGGATCCAGATTGGCCACAGGCGTTATCGTACCGGTACGCCCCACCTGGAATGTGACGGAATTTAAGCGGGTAACAGCCTTTTCCGCCCGAAACTTGTACGCTATCGCCCAACGGGGGCTTTTGGCTGTAAAACCCAGATTCCTTTGTTGGAGTAAAGAGTTTACTTTCAATACAACACCGTCTGTTGCCACGGGAAGGTTTTTGCGTTCCACATCCCAATAGGCCAGATAGTTGAAAACATCGTCTAATGTATAACATATACGAATTACGTCCGGTATCTTGAATCCCCATGTCCGGGCGATCTGCAAATTGTCATAATGCGTATCCGCCGGTAAATTTTCTCCCAATATATAATATAGGTAAGCATCCAATTTGCGGGATGCCACAATGGCGGGGTTTTGTTGTTTCAATGTACCGGCTGCTGCGTTGCGAGGATTGGCGAATAGGGGTTCTTCCTGCTCTTCTCTTTCTTTATTCAAGCGGTCGAACTCAGCCCAGGGAAGTAATATTTCACCCCGGATTTCAAACATATCGGGATAATGGTCGCCCATTAATTTCAGTGGAATGGAACGGATGGTCTTTACATTAGACGTCACATCGTCTCCACGGGCGCCATCGCCGCGGGTGATAGCGCGCGTTAGCCTTCCGTGCTCATATATCAGCGAGATGGAAGCGCCATCGTATTTCAATTCGGCAACCAATTCAAAAGGCTCGTTAAGTATACGCATCGTCCGGTTATAAAACTCGCTAACTTCGCCCTCCGAATACGTATTACCGAGGGATAGCATCGGGTAGGCGTGGGTTACCTGTTCAAATTCTTTCGAAAGATCGCTACCCACCCGTTGCGTAGGAGAACAAGCATCGGCATACTCCGGATATGCATCTTCCAATATTTGCAGTTCTTTTAAACGTTTGTCAAACTCATAGTCGGAAATTGTAGGTGCAGAGAGTACATAATACGCATAATTATGTTGTTCCAACTCCTCGCGGAGTGTTTTTATTTTTGCTTCAATTTCGTTCATTGGCATTCATACCTAAGTTGGGGGTATACTTCACAATTAATTTTCTATTGGTTGATAGAGATAGCGTTTGATGCTGCGTTTGGGCGTCTTTTCAAATTCTTCCGAATAGAGTTTGAAACTGTTTACCCTACTATACAAGGGTAGCTTTTTATTCAATTGATCCAAGTTTTCTTGCATCAGGCGTCCTATGCCCCCGTCTTCTATTTGATCGTTTTCCATTTTGTCTAAATCCGGATAAATCAAGGCCACCAATTTACCTTCCTGATAAATAAGCAACGATTCGGACACGTAAGGCATATTATTCAGGAGGTCTTCTATTTCTTCGGGATATATATTTTGTCCGTTTGCACTTAGTATCATGGTTTTGCTGCGGCCACGGATATACAGAACGCCGTCTTTGTCTATCAGTCCCAAATCGCCGGTATTCATCCATCCGTCGGGAGATAAAATCGCATCGGTTGCTCCTTTGTTCTTGTAGTAACCAAGCATGATATTCATTCCTTTTACAAAAATTTCGCCTACGCCATCGGAGTCGGGATTACTGATGCGTACCTCCATACGATCTACAATGCGTCCCACCGAACCTTTCTTGAAGGAATCCCATTGGGAGTAAGCCACCAAAGGCCCGCACTCGGTAAGTCCGTAGCCTACGGTATAGCGGAATTTAATACGGTGAAGAAAGTTTTCTACATCCTTGTTCAGCGCCGCTCCGCCAATCACTATTTCGGAAAAATTATCGCCGAAGGCCTTATTCAGTTTAGCGGCTATTGTATTTAATATCACTTTATTCACTCCCGGCAACTTTAGCAAAAACTTAATGAGCGGTTTTTCCATTTCGGGAAATACGCGGCTTTTCATCATTTTTTCAATAATAAGGGGAACCGAAAGAATCAAGGTAGGCCGAAGCACGGCAAACGATTCGAGCAGAAGTTTCGGACTGGGTATCCGCGGAAGAAAATAAATATGACAGCCTTTACCTACCGCATTCAGTATCTCGAAAGCCAGACCGTACATGTGGGCCATCGGCAACATACACACCAAATTATCGCCCGGATGTATGAAAGGAAGCGCCTCGTTGGCATATTTTGTATTACTCCACAAACTGCGATAAGGTAGCATCACACCCTTGGAGAAGGAAGTCGTTCCCGATGTATAATTCAGCACAGCCAATTGTTCGGGCTCTTCCGTATGATAGGCCACATGATGGGGTGTAAAGCCTTCCGGATAGGTACTTTCAAAATATTCATCCCAGCGGTTGCGTACATCATACACCTTCTTTTCTTCGGCCAGGATAATAGAAAAATCGTCGAGTATGGCAACAAACTTCAGATTCGGCATGGCATCGGCATCCATGTGTTCCCAATTTGTGGAACCGGCCAGTACGGCTTTCGCTTCCGAGTGGTTCACAATGTGGTGGATATTGTCCGACGTAAAATCGTGGAGAATGGGAACGACCACGGCTCCGTAGGTTAGTACTCCAAAGAAGCTGATAGCCCAATGAGACGAATTACGGCCTACCAACGCCACCTTGTCTCCTTTCCGAATACCTGCCTGTTCCAATAAAATGTGCAAATAAGCTATTTGCTTAGCTATATCTTTATAGTAATAAGTTTTACCCTTATAGTCCGAGAAGCCCGGTAATTCCCAGTAGGCTTTTATGCTATTTTCGATAATGCCTAAAAAACGATTTTCCATAATGTGATATCAATAATGTTGTCTGTTTTTCTATTTGTCGCAAAAGTAGTAAAAAAAACTCCCAACCCCTCTTTGTATAGTAGAATTTATTACCGGGGCGCTGTGCATGGGTGTAATTTCCCCGCAAAGAAGAAAAGTTATCTACAATATATGAACATTTCATAGCGATAAGCGTACCCGGCGCAAAAAATACCGTACTTTTGTCTCTCTCAATCATACATATATATAAATGAAAAAGGTAATACTCTTGCTCCTCGTTCAGATATACATCGGCAGCCTCGCTGCGCAGATAAATACCGACAGAGTCTTGGCCATTGGCCGCAACGCACTCTACTTCGAAGACTACGTGCTGGCCATACAATACTTCAATCAAGTAATCAAATCCAAACCCTGGCTGGCCGAACCTTATTTCTACCGGGCCGTGGCCAAGATAAACCTCGACGACTACAAGGGCGCCGAAGAAGATTGTTCCCTCTGCCTCGAACGAAACCCTTTTCTTGTACAAGCCTATTATGCCAGAGGAATTGCACGCCAGAGCCAGGATAATTTCGCCGAAGCGATAGAGGATTACAACAAAGGATTGGAGTTTAGAGCCGAAGACCGGCAGATGCTCGTAAACAAAGCCGTAGCCTACATACAAAAGAAGGATTACAGCGGAGCCGAAAAAGTATTTGACGAACTCATGGCCAGCCACTCTAAATACGCCATGAATTACATGACCCGAGGCGCCATGTATCTGGAAAAAGGAGATACCCTCCGCGCATTGGAAGATTACGACCGCTCGATAGAATTAGACCCTTATTACCCGCCGGCCTACGGAAACCGCGCCATCGTGCATTACCGGATGAATAACCTGAAAGCAGCCTTGGCCGACCTCAATGAAGCCATCCGCCTCAATACGCGGGAAAACGGTTATTACATCAACCGCGGATTAGTGCGGTACCAAATGAACGACCTCCGAGGAGCCATGGCCGATTACGACCAGGTGATAGACTTCGACAGCCGAAACCTCATCGCACGCTTCAACCGCGGACTGCTCAGGGCGCAGGTGGGCGACAACAACAAGGCCATCGAAGACTTCGACGTAGTGATTGAAGAAGAACCGGACAATTACATGGCCTATTACAATCGCGCCATCCTCCGAAATGAAACCAGCGACCTTTCCGGAGCCGTGCTGGATTACACAACGGTGCTCGATAAGTATCCCGACTTCGTGCCCGGATATTACAGCCGGGCGGAAGCCAAACGGAAAATGCGCGATAACGCCGGAGCCGACCGCGATGAATGGACGGCTTTTCGGATAGAAGAACGTGTTAAGAAAGAACGTGCCGCCGGGAAAAACACAAGTCAGACAACAGCCCATGACGATAACGACAGCGAAAATACACGCGAACAATCCGACAATAACATCAATAAATTCAATCGCCTCGTCGTCTACGACAAAGAGGAAGAACGAAAAAGCAAGTACCAAAGCGACGTGCGAGGCAGAGTGCAAGACCGGAACGTAAAGGTAGACCTCGAACCGCAGTTCGTGCTCACGTATTACGAAAAAGCCAACCCGGTGAAAAAACTCGTCTATTACGACAAAATGCTGGAAGAATACAACGACCGCCGGTTACTCTCCCGGCAATTACGCCTCACCAACGAAGAAGCGCCCCTCGCCGAAGCGCAAATCGCCACCCACTTCACCTCCATCAACGAACATTCCGCCCAGATAGAACAGCAACCGCAAAATGCAAACGTTTACTTCGCCAGAGCGGTGGATTATATGTTGGTGCAAGACTTTGCCGAAGCAATCAAAGATTACGACAAAGCCATTGATACCGACCCGTCCTTTACCGTAGCTTACTTCAACCGGGCCGTAGTGCGATACAAACAATTGGAATACACGCTTTCGCAACAACAGGTGTCCAACCAACTATACGAGGCCTCCGCCATGACGCTGAACCTGAATGCCCAACGACCCACCGTAGCCGCCCCCGCAATACAGAAGAATCCGTTGGACAACAAACGCGCTTACGAACACGAACTCATCCTCCGGGATTATAATAAAGTCGTTCAGTTGAATCCGGGATTTATCTACGCCTACTTCAATCGGGGGAATATCTTCTGCGCTCAGCGGGACTTCCGAGCTGCTATCGCGGATTACAACGAAGCCATCCTAAGAGACCCCGACTTTGCCGAAGCTTACTTCAACCGGGGATTGGCGCGTCTGTCGCAGGGTGATGCCAACAGAGGTATCGCCGACCTGAGCAAAGCCGGCGAACTGGGCATCGTAAACGCATACAGCATCATCAAACGGATGACGAGTAACTAACGCCTCTCATTCTTCCACTACGCTGAAGCCTACTCTGCCTGCACTCAGGGATGTGAAAATGCCGAGGGCATTGTCGATAAAGCTAACGGGGTTGGCCAAGTCGGTCGAACTGATGCGTTCGTACAACTCGGCATAGTCTTTATTCACACGATATAGATGTAGGGTATAGTATCCCACGGAAGGGAAGTCCATCGGATGCAACACATGACGGTTGCCTTGGAATGGTTGCATCATCCGCCGGCCAAACACGGGGCCGGACGGCGTATTGACGGTCGAACTACCGGGGCTTACCACATAGACCTGATAGTAACTACCGTCCGGATCGTCCCACGACAGAACAATCTCGGTCGAATCTTCGCCCCAGCCCCAGTAGTACGAAGAACTTGTCCGGCTGATGTACGAAGGCTCTATCTTCAGACCGCTTACCGGCAGAGGAACGCGGGTCACGGCGCGGATGGTCTTCTCCCCATACTCGAATTGCAGGCTATACTCCCTCTGGCCGCGGATGGTATCGCTGCCTAAGTGTAAGGAATATGCGCCCTTCTCGGTTTCGACCAATTCCCGGTCGTTCACCCGTACATTCAGACCCGTTAGGGGTTTGGAGAGGACAAAATCCTCTCCCAAGTAAACCTCCATGCTGTAGAGTTTCACGCTTAGCGTGTTTTTCCCTTCCTCCAGATAACTCTCCACCACAGGGGTAGACACGTCGAGGCCCGACGTAGACAGGGCTTCCCCGCAGCCGGCGAGAAAAACCCAGCCGGCCAACGGCAGCAAGAAAGCATACGCGTATGTTCTTCTTTCCATCTCTCTATTCTTTTTTATTTCAATTGAATACTCAACGTGATATTCGGCGTAAAGCCCAGCAGATTGATGTTGGTTTCCGTTACGCCGAGCGAGGTATCGTAGGCGTATTCTTTGTACCATACATTGGCCCGGTCGTATACATTGAAGAGCGACAGGCTAAGGCTGGATTTTACGGCTTTGATGAACGATAAATCGTATTTGCCCAGCAAATCTAAGCGATGATAGTCCGGATAGCGGGCATTGTTCTTTTCTCCTACCACGATGAAGTTCAGGCTCCCGCTATTGGGCGTCTGAAGCGTATAGGCGCCAATAGGTTCGGTAAACGGCTTGCCGGTGGCGTAAATCCAGGTGAGTGAAAGCGTAAAGTTTCTAACGGGTTTGTACGTGGCTACGAACTTAAATTCGTGCGTTACGTCTTGAGCGGCGGCAAAGTATCCGTCGCCGTAGACGGGAAACCGGTAGCGCGTCTCGGCCAAGGTATAGCCTACCCAGCCGGTTAGCTTGCCGTATTTCTTTTGAATCAGGAAATCTATCCCGCGGGAATATCCCTCGCCGTTGTAAAAGAACTGCTGATATTCGGAGGCGTCGATAAACGATGGGGCAAAGCGTAGGGTATATTCGCTCAGGTTGTTCAGTTTCTTGTAATATCCTTCTACGTCGAACAGATAGTCTTTGGTTTCATAGCTGCCGCCCGCCACCCAATGCAGGGCGTGGCTAACCGGTATCCCTTCCTTGTCGGACAATAACCAGATGTCTCTACTGCCGGCCGATACGTCTTCCCGCACAATACGGTTCAGGAACTGATAATAATATCCGCCCGATGTCTTTAACGTAGTCCGGCTGTTTGGCTTATAAAACGCCTGAAGGCGGGGTTCGGCATAGAGGCGCGAGGTGACGTTGTAGTACGAAAGCCGGATGCCCGGAAGTAGGGTGAATCGTCCGTTGGGATGCCATCTGTTCTGCGCATAGGCCGATAACAGGTTTCCCTCGTTGCGCATATCCAAGATGCGGGCCGTATCGCTTCGGCTGTAACGGTAGTTCACCCGGTAGGAAGAGTAGGTGAGGCCAAACTCCAGCTTGTTGGCGCCGTTTATCTTTAATTCGTTATCCATTTTGAGGGAATAATCCCAGAGGTTGTTGTTTTCGTCGGTATTCATGTCGAAGAGGAGGCCGGCTCCTCCGCCTCTTCCTTCGGTGGTGGTGGAGTTTTGCCGGTCGCGCAGACTGTAATAGTTGGAAAAAGAGGCCAGCAGATGGGAGTAAAAGCGGTTATCCCAGTTGCGGGACCACTTCAGGCTCGCGCCCACGTTTCCCCAGTGCGTTTGGTCGGTGAGGCTGCCGCCGGTAAAGGAGCTGCCGAAGGTGGTGCGCGAATTATCCAAGTCGTCTTCTCCGTTAAAGAAGCTGAGCGAGAGGATGTCGCGCCGGGTGGGGTTGTACGTCAGTTTGGCGTTCAGGTCGTAGAAGTAAGAGGCCGGTTTCTGTTGATTCCTCATCTGAAAGCGTCCGCCGCCGCCGCCGCCCGATTGTCCGCTTTCGGAATAGACGTTGGTGAACGTGTTGTACATAAAACTTTGGAACGAGCGTCTGCCGGCAATGAATAAAGAGCCTTTCTCGTGAAACGGGATTTCCATAAAGGCGTTGAAGCCTAAGAAACCCACATCTCCGCCGATATTGAACTCTTTATCATTGCCGGTCTTACCCACAATTTCCATCACACTCGACAGACGCCCGCCATATTTTGCATCGAACCCTCCTTTGTGAAGCTGCACATCCTTTACCGCATTGGTATTGAAGGCGCTGAATACTCCCATCAGATGTTCTTGGTGATAAATCGTAAACCCGTCGTACAGCACTAAGTTCTGGTCCGGCGTTCCGCCACGCACGTACATGCCGGCCGACGATTCGTTGCTGCCCGATATGCCGGGCATCCACTGAAAGGTACGAAACAAGTCTTTCTCGCCCAAGGCCGGGAGGTCGGCTATCTTCGCCGTGGTGGTTTGGATGATGCCGATGGAGAACTCCGGAATCTTCAGCACATCTTCCCGTTCGCTCACCACCATCACCTCGTCCAGGATATTGGCCGCCGGCTGTAGTTCCACAAACAGATTGTTGGGATTTACTTCGGGCGATAGATAAAAGTACTGCGTCTCGTAGCCTAAGTATTTAAACACGAGCGTTTCCGTGTTGGACGGTACGTTGTAGAGGGTAAAATAGCCGTCGGTATTGGTACTTGTTCC
>JAISZY010000018.1 GCA_031284375.1 Tannerellaceae bacterium
GTGTAATTAATGAAAATATCATATTGCTGCATTTACGCCTAAATATATGCCTCATGATTGTTTCTGTATACATCTATACATCTTAAAGATGATTACGCTCTAATATATGCAGCATTTTGCATTTCTCAAACCCTGAAATCTAAGCGTTTTTGAAGATTTGTGGAGGGTTGGAGCGGCAAAAAACGGTTTTTTTCGTTACCAAATCTGACAAATGGATAGTTTTGACCCTTAGTTTGCAAAATGATATTTTGACAAAATGCAGAAAAGGGTAGCTGCTTGTCACAGCGCCTCAAAAAAAGAATTAACCGAGATGTATATGTAAATATTGGAGCCGTCTACGCAAAATACTCCATCCATTCCCCTTCAAGATGATACATTAATTAAATATTTTAAATCAAAATAATATTAGCTATTGTTACTTACAATTATTTTGACTACGTTTGCAGCGTTTTTGCGGAATATTGCGGATATTACCGGAAACCATAAAGCAAGATAGCATTCAAAATACCATATATGGGGTATTTTGATAAAAATTAAGCTATTTTACCTTTGTAATCATTTTTAGAATGATACATTAATAATATTATATACTCAAGTCTAACTTTTAAATGAGAAAAAATGACAAAAAGAACGCTACTTATGTGTATGGTTGTGTTACCCTTAAGCACAATACTATCGTTGGCTCAAACGGTAAATATAACCGGAATCGTAACTGAAGCAGGTGGAGAACCCATCATCGGAGGAACGATTATTTTGCAAGGCACATCCACCGGTACAGTTACCGGAGTGGATGGCTCTTATTCTATCAACGCACCTGCAAACAGTGTTTTGGAATTTCGTTACATCGGATTGGAAACAAAAGCGGTGCCCATCGAAGGACGCACTCGGATTAATGTAGAACTGAGCAGCAGTTCCATCTCCGTAGATGAAGTCGTGGTAATTGGCTACGGTACCCAGTCCCGGCGCACCGTAACGGCTTCGGTTGCCTCCGTAAGCGGCGAAAGCATCAAAGACCTGCCCAATCCCAACGCAGAATCGGCATTGCAGGGACGGGCTTCCGGCGTCAGCATTATTACCCCTAACGGAGGCGTAGGACAAGCGCCCGTGGTACGCGTTCGCGGCGTATCTTCTATAACCTCCGGCACCGAACCGCTTTATGTAGTAGATGGGGTTCCCATTCAGACGGGCAATAATGCCTACATCGGAAACACCAACGCCCTGGCCGACATCAATCCGGCCGACATACAGTCGATAGACATACTGAAAGATGCAGCCGCCGCCGCTTTGTACGGTTCGCGTGCGGCCAACGGCGTTGTGCTCATCACCACCCGCAAAGGACGGCAAGACAAAGCGCAGGTTACATACAGCGGTTGGATAGGTATAACAACGCCCAGTAATCTCATTGATATAATGAACGCCCAGCAGTATGTGGATTTTAAAAACCTCTCGGTAGTCAACCGCTACGGTTCGGACGAACGCTCGCTTACCACCGGCTATACTTCGCCTTTCGGAAACAAAGCGCACAACCTCTGGCAACTCGGCAACGGCGAACACGTAGATACCAATTGGAACGACCTCCTCTACCAAACAGGCTTACAGCACAACCATAGCGTGGCCATAAGCGGAGGCTCGGCCAAGATTCAGTACTATATCTCTGCCAATTATACCGACCAGAAAGGCATGGTAGTACACGACCACTACGACCGTTTAGGCGGCGCCGCCAACGTAACAGCCAAAGCAACTGACTGGCTCAAAATAGGCATTAACCTAAATGCCACCTCCTCTACCACGTCTTATACCGACCGGGGAAGAAAAGGCAGTCAATACGCCACGGCCAACTTCTCGCGCATGGCGATGATTCTGCCTCCCAATACACCCGCATACCACCCCGAAACCGGCGAACCGTATTACGAAGCCAACGGAGGAATCGGATATGGCCCCAATACAGTCTACAACGGTTATTACAACCCCATAGCAATGATAGAATTTGGAGACAAGCAACAATCCAACATAGCGCGTGTCATTTCCAGCTATTTCGCCGAAATAACACCTATACAGGGACTAACGCTGAAAACACAATTAGGTGTAGACTACCAGAGGATATCCGACGAACAGTTCAGTAATCCTTTCACCGGCGACTCCTACGCCTCGCACGGAAGCGACTACAAAGCAGAGGTGAATAACAAGGTGGTCACCTGGACAAACACCGCTCAATACAATTTCAGTCTGGGAGAACATAATTTCGATCTTTTAGTAGGACAGGAATTGTACGAAAAATCATTAGACCGCTGGGGAGCTTATCGCACAGATATCTTAGATGAGAAATTTACGGTCTACCAAGCAGACTACAATAATATCTATCCTTACGCAAACGCATTGGAAGAAAGCAGCCTCCTTTCCTACCTCGGACGTTTGAACTACGACTACGAACAGCGATACATGCTTTCGGTCAATTTCCGTCGCGACGGTTTCTCTGCCCTGAGCAAGAACAACCGCTGGGGGAACTTCGGCGGAGCCTCGGCAGCCTGGCGTATTTCGAACGAAGGCTTCTTCGAACCCTTCAGCAGCTTGTTTACAGACCTCAAGGTGAAAGGAAGCTGGGGCATTGTAGGTAATACCAATATCCTGCCTTACGCCGCCAAATCCTACTACCGAAGCGGTTTTTACGGAGGCGACGGAGCCTACTACTTAGAAAGCATAGCCGATACGGAAAACCTGAAGTGGGAATCGAGCACGAAATTGGACATCGGCTTTCAGGCGCAAATCAAAAACAATGTGCAGGTAGAATTTGACTTCTACCGCAACTACGCCTCCGACCTGATTCTGAACGTTCCTGTTTCCTACTCCAAAGGGATTCCGGAAAACAAAATAACCAGCAATGCCGGCGCCATGACCAATACGGGGATTGAATTTTCCATATCGGGACAAGTCGTCAAGACAAAAGACTTCAGGTGGAATACCTCGTTCAACATTACCACGCAGAAAAACAACGTAGAAAAACTGGCCGAAGGCATCACCGAAATCATCGGGGCCAACGACTATAATATCACCCTGCCCGGCTACTCTATCGGACAGCTCTATATCCGCCAAACGGCCGGTATCGACCCCCAAACCGGGAGACGTATCTTTGTGGGAGATCAGGGAGAAGCCCTCGTTATGTTTGAAAAAAGCGCTACCTATTACTATAAAAACGATCCCGACAAGGCCTATCCGCAGTCGGATATAAAACAAGTGATCAGCGGAGGAACCCTGCCTACGTACTACGGAGGATGGACAAACGACTTTAAATACAAAAACTTCGATCTTTCCATCCTGTTCCAGTATTCGGGTGGAAACTATATCTACAACGGATCCGCTGCAACTCTGAGCGATATGCGCTATTGGAACAACTCTATGGATGTGTACAACAATGCCTGGACGAATCCGGGCGATCAGGCCAAATACGCCAAACCCATCTACGGCGATAATGTATCCAACGGATCCGTATACCCCATCTCCGACTGGGTGGAAAAAGGAGATTACCTCCGTCTGAAAACACTCACCCTTGGATATACCTTCAACACACGCAACTGGACAAAATCCGGCATCAGCGCCTTGCGCCTGTATGCGGCAGCTCAAAACCTGTTCTGCCTGACGGGATATTCCGGTCTCGACCCCGAATCGCTCATCTCCTCCAACGACCAGGCCGCCCTGCAAGGCGGGGTAGATAAAAATTCCCTTCCACAATCTAAGGTATTTACCTTCGGTGTGAATATTACTTTCTAAATTTGTACCCACTATTAAAAATTGAGAATGATGAAAAAGATATTTCTTTATGGATTGTTCCTGCTCGGCGTAGCGCTTTTCCCTTCGTGCGAAGATTTTCTGGAAAAGGAACCTCCTCTCTATTTTACTGAAGAAGAAATCTTCTCGGATCCCGCTCGCCTGGAATTAGCCGTAAACGGCCTCTACCTCGGACTTAAAAGCCAGTATGCGCTGGGAGGAAAAATATTTGTGATTGTAGATAATATAGGCGACGACTTTATCAATGTAGCCAGCAACGGATACGAACTCACCTTCACCTACGATATGAAAGTAGACCTGGCCCGCCAGGAAAGCTACGAACTCTGGCGATACACCTACCTGGCCATCAATCGCGTCAATGTATTCTTGAAAAACATCGAGGAAAACAAAGAAGTGGCCGGCGCAAATTACGATCGCTACGTGGCCGAGGCCAAATTTGTACGTGCACTGGGCTATTACTATCTGCACCAGATTTACACCATGCCCTACGTAATCAACCCCAGCGCCAAATCGGTAGTGCTCCGCCTGCAAGCCGAAGAAACACTGGAGAACAACGACCTGGCACGTTCTTCTTCCGAAGATGTACTGAATCAAATACTGCAAGACCTCTCGGCCTCGAGCGCCCTTCCCGTCGGCTCCGGAACGGAAGAGTATATAGTACGGGCTACGCAAGCCGCCGCCGAAGCCCTGAAACAACGTATCTACTTGGTGAAAGGCGAATGGGATAATGCCATAGCTGCCGGCGAGAAAATAACCGGCTATGAATTGGCCGGCGACATCACGTCGGTATTCAAAGCGCCTTATATCACTTCCGAAAACATATTCTCGCTCCCCTTCGACGCCAC
>JAISZY010000065.1 GCA_031284375.1 Tannerellaceae bacterium
TATCCAATATGCCCGGCAGTCGCCCGATGCGGAAATCCTTTTCGGCGGCAAGGGAGACAAATCCGTAGGCTACTATATCGAACCAACGGTTATCCTAACCACCAACCCGTCGTTTAAGACCCTGACGGAAGAAATCTTCGGCCCCGTTATTACCATATATATATATAAGGACAGCAGCTATGAAGAAACCCTGAAACTCTGCGACCGTACTTCGCCCTACGGACTGACGGGTTCTATCTTCGCACGCGATCGGTATGCCATCGAGACGGCATTCAACCTGTTGCGCTATTCGGCAGGCAATTTCTACATCAACGACAAACCTACCGGCGCCGTGATTGCCCAACAGCCTTTCGGAGGCTCGCGAGCTTCGGGCACAAACGACAAAGCCGGCGGCCCGTTGAACCTGATTCGCTGGACTAATCCGCGAACCATCAAGGAAACCTTAGTACCTCCAACGAATTATGCTTATCCTTTCCTTGGAGAAAAATAAACTTTATTATCTAAACTTTCTACTCTAAATTGACTACAAACATGTTAGATTTTAATAATACGGAAATTGCTTTTGCCTCAAAATCCAAATCGGAACTGAAGAATGCCTATTTGCTCTTCAGCGTAATGAAACATCCCGGTATTGTTCGATTGGGTAAATTAGCCAGTCAGATTGCATTAAAAATACATTTCCCTTTGGCCTGGATTGTGAAACCTACTTTGTATAAGCAATTCGTTGGAGGGGAAACCTTGCAAGACTGTACAAAATATATCGAACAACTGAAACGGGCCAACGTGAAAGCTACGTTGGATTATTCGGCAGAAAGCGAGCAAACTCCGGACGGCATCCAAGCAACCTTGGAAGAAACGATTCGTTCCATTGATTTTGCCAAGGAAACCCCGGATATAGCATACGCCGTATTCAAACCATCAACCATTACAACGGATGACATACTGAGTAAGGCTTCCGAAAAGAAGGAAAAACTTACCGTTGAAGAAATCAAAGAATTTCGTGAGTTTCGCGAACGATTCATGCAATTATGCGAACGGGCGTACCACAATAATGTGCGTATATTGGTAGATGCCGAAGACTACTGTTTTCAGGATGCCATAGACGAACTGACCGACGAGGCCATGAGACGTTTCAACAAAGAACGCGCCATCGTATTTGCCACCTTGCAGATGTATCGCCACGACCGTATGCCCTACCTGCGCCGTATCTACGACGACGCTGTGGAAAAAAACTATTATCCCGGCATTAAATTCGTGCGAGGCGCCTATATGGAAGAAGAACGCAAACGAGCCGAGCTAATGGGCTATCCCGACCCTATCTGTAAAAACAAACAGGAAACGGACGAGAATTTCGATGCCGGCGTACAATTTGTGATAGAACATATCGACCGCATGGAACTCTTTATGGGTACGCACAATGAAACAAGTAATTATAAACTGGCCTCTCTGATTGATGCGTACAAACTGGACAGAAATACTCCGCGGATTTATTTCTCGCAGTTATTGGGCATGAGCGATAATATATCTTTCAACCTGACACATGCAGGGTATAACGTTACCAAGTATGTTCCGTATGCTAAAGTAAGAGATGTGCTCCCATACTTGCTTCGTCGTGCGGAAGAAAATACGTCGGTAGCCGGACAAACCGGACGAGAGCTAAGAATGCTCAAAGCCGAAATGGGACGCCGGAAAAAATCCGCATCGCCCACTTATAGTAATTGAAAAACATGTAAAGAATGAATGTAAAAAGGATTTATATACATGGCATGATTCTTACAGGGTTGTTTACATGCGTATATGCGAAAGCGCAACAGCATGTAAACTCCTCTGAAGATACGGTTATGGTTGTAAAACCGACAGACGCAGACATGGATAAAATCATGGACTTGCGAACGCAATTAAACAAACAAAACGAAACCTATTCCAAACCGACACAAACACAAAATAAATTACTCCGCTTTTTGGAAAAAGACAAATTAACTCTCTCGGATGAGGCGCTCTATTGGGCACGTTTAGTGAGAGATGCTTCTTCGCGGTTTGACGAGAATATAAGTTTTCGCGATACCATGATTGTAAGTCATCTCTTTATGCCTCTTCTCTTCAGAGGAGATATCGTATCCGACCATCCGGTTTTTTACGATAAAGCCCCATGGAGGCTCAAGCCTCCCTCCTACCCTTGGTATCAGCCGGATACTACACTATTTCAGGATGTGCAGAGGCGGTATGAGTTGGAAAGGATGGCATTCCGGTATGTAGAGGATAACCATCCAACTTATTTTCAGTATTCAAAAAGAGATTTACCCAATGATATAATCCGAATAACCAGTATCCGGACGCCAGTATACGAGGAAGTTCCTCTGAAAGTAAATTCGGAAATTGTGCTTAATGAAATGGATGCGCCAAACAAGTTCATCCCCGACAGACTGTATTGGCGTTCCGCTTTTGAAAGCGCCATCCAGTTCTCGCAAAATTATGTCTCCCCGAATTGGCACAAAGGAGGAAGCAGCAACTTGAACATCTTTACCAAAAATTACCTCAAGTATGATTATACGAAAGATAAGATACAATTCACGAACGAGATAGAAGTAAAAGCCAGTATTTACAACGCTCCCAACGACACCATACACAATTATAAAATAGGTGACGATATATTCCGGCTGCATAGTAACGTAGGCTACAAAGCTTTTAATAAATGGTTTTATACGTTCGATGCCGAATTTAAAACACAATTATTCAGTAATTATCAGGAAAATACTCAAATAAAGCAAGCCGCCTTGTTTTCTCCCTTTACATTCAATGTGGGTATCGGGATGAAATACGATTTGACTAAATCTTTCAACATCAGGAATAAAAACCTGAAGATAAGCATGAACCTTGCTCCCCTATCTTATACCTATATGCAGAGTATCAATAATGATATAGATTTGGGGCGTCATGGTTTTCAGAAAAATAAGGAAACAGATACATACGAAAATACATTAAGCCGTTTTGGGTCTACCATCCGTACGGATATGACGATGAATTTCAACCGGAATATCAGTTGGCAATGTCGTTTTTACTACTTTACGACATACGAAACCACTCAATTCGAGTTCGAGAATACGTTGGTGCTTGCCATTACCCGACATTTTTCCACGCGTGTGTATGCTCATCTCCGTTTTGACGACACAGTAACCCAAAAAGAAGATTTTAATAGCTATTTCCAATTAAATGAACTATTAAGTTTTGGTTTTAACTATAAATGGTAACCCGGCATGGGGAATACGATTGAACATTGTGGAGTTGTAGAACGCATAGAAGGGCATACTATATATGTTAGAATTGCCCGGCAGCCGGCGTGTGGCGGATGTCAGGCAAAGTCGGTATGTATAACGGCAAGCGGGAAAGAACAAGTCATAGAAGCGACAGACTATTCCGGAACATTTCATACAAACGAATCGGTTATCCTTGAAGGAAAAGATTCGATGGGGCTTCTGGCCGTCTTGCTGGCTTTCGTCATCCCTTTGGCGCTGGTTACGGTCATCATTTTTACCGGAACGACTCTGCAATGGGAAGAGAGCAGTAGCGCATTGGCCGGATTGTTGTTGTTGTTTCCATATTACATCATCTTATATTTTTTTCGTAATACGTTAAAGAAAAAATTTGTTTTTACTATCAAGAAATTAAATGATATATGATACTAATCGCCATTATTACCTTAGGAGGAATCGGTATTGTCAGTTCCGGTCTGCTGTATGTTGCTTCCAAGAGATTTGAAGTCTATGAAAACCCTCTCATTGCACAGGTTCAGGAAGTATTGCCGGCAGCCAATTGTGGCGGATGCGGATACCCCGGATGTTCGGGTTTCGCTTCGGCTTGTGTGAATGCTTCATCATTAGATAATCTGCTTTGCCCGGTTGGCGGAACGGATGTAATGGCTAAGGTTGCCGTAATACTCGGTAAAAATGCAGCCAATGCAGACCCTAAGATTGCCGTAGTGCGTTGTAACGGAAATTGTGATGCGCGTCCGCGTATCAATCAATACGATGGGGCGCAAAATTGTGCCGTCGCATCCTCGCTATACGGAGGGGAAACAGGTTGTTCGTACGGATGTTTGGGGTATGGCGATTGCGTTACGGCTTGTACCTTTGGCGCTATACATATAAATCCTTCCACAAGATTGCCGGAAGTGATTGAAGATAAATGCACATCCTGCGGCGCTTGCGTAAAAGCTTGTCCCAAAAGCATTATTGAATTGCGCAATAAGGGGCCGAAGTCGCGCCGTATCTACGTTGAATGTGTGAATAAGGAAAAAGGAGGTATCGCACGGAAATCTTGCAGCAATGCTTGTATCGGTTGCAGCAAATGCGAGAAAGAATGTCCGTTTGATGCCATTAGCGTAACCGCCAATTTAGCCTACATCGACTTCCGGAAATGTCGTTTATGCCGTAAATGTGTAGCTGTATGTCCTACCCATGCCATCCATGAGTTGAACTTCCCTCCTCGCAAAGAAGCAACGGCAACCGACGAAACAAAAACAAAAGAAAAAACAAATTAAATACATATAGCGCATGTTAAGGACATTCCGAATTGGAGGTATCCACCCCCCTGAGAATAAATTATCTGCCGGGAAAAAGATAACACCCCTTGCACTTCCCCAACAGGCAATCATACCTTTGGGACAACATATAGGCGCTCCGGCGCAGGCCGTAGTAAAGAAAGGGGACTTGGTGAAGGCCGGAACCTTGCTGGGTAAATCCGGCGGTTTTGTGTCTGCCCATATCCATTCGTCCGTCTCCGGTAAAGTGAACAAGGTAGACAATGCCATCGACGCAAGCGGTTATGCACGCCCGGCTGTTTATATAGATGTAGATGGCGATGAATGGGAAGAAACCATCGACTGCAGCGAAACGCTGAAAAGAGAGTGTACCCTTTCGCCTCAGGAAATTATCGAAAAAATAACCGAAGCCGGCATTGTGGGATTAGGTGGGGCAACCTTTCCTACGCAAGTGAAACTGACGCCTCCTACGGGTTACCGGGCAGAAATATTAATCATCAACGGCGTAGAATGTGAACCTTATCTTACCTCCGACCATGCGCTGATGATGGAAAAAGGAGAACAGGTATTGACCGGCGTTACGATTCTGATGAAAGCCATTGGGGTAACAAAGGCCGTTATGGGAATTGAGAACAACAAACCGGATGCCATTGTCTATCTGAAGGATTTGGCGAAAAAGTATCCGAATATTGAAATCATGCCCCTGAAGGTACAATATCCCCAGGGAGGAGAAAAGCAATTGATCGACGCCGTAATCCGCCGTCAGGTGAAAAGTGGAGCGCTGCCTATTTCTGTCGGCGCCGTGGTGCAAAATGTAGGAACGGCGTATGCCGTATACGAGGCTGTGCAAAAAAACAAACCGCTCGTCGAACGTGTCGTAACCGTAACGGGAAAAGGAGTAACAAATCCGTCCAACTTTCTGGCGCGTATCGGAACGCCCATTCGCAACCTGATTGAAGCGGCCGGCGGTATCCCCGAAAATACGGGGAAAATAATAGGTGGAGGCCCCATGATGGGGAAAGCGCTCGTAAACACAGAGATTCCGGTTACCAAAGGTAGTTCCGGTATCTTAATCCTCTCCCGGAAAGAATCGGTACGAAAGCCTATCTATGACTGCATCCGCTGCGCAAAATGCGTAACCGTATGCCCGATGGGACTTAATCCTACGTTACTGATGAATGCAACCGAATTTACCCAATGGGAAATTGCGGAAAAAAACTACATCGTAGATTGCATAGAATGTGGCTCTTGTAGTTTTACATGTGCGGCCAACCGGCCGTTGTTGGATTATATCCGCTTAGGAAAAGGAAAAGTAACGGGCATCATCCGCGCCCGAAAGTCATAAACAGTATTATATGGAAAATAAACTGATTATATCCCCCTCGCCGCATATTCACAGTGGCGACACCATTGGCAGAAATATGTACGGCGTACTGATTGCTTTGATTCCCGCCTTCGCGGTATCCCTTTACTATTTCGGATTGGGAGCGCTAATCGTCACCCTTGTATCGGTACTCTCCTGCGTGCTCACGGAATATCTGATTCAGAAATTCCTGATGAAGAAAGAACCCTCTATCCAGGACGGCTCGGCCATACTTACCGGCGTTTTATTAGCCTTCAATCTACCGTCCAACCTCCCGATATGGATTATCATCATCGGAGCGCTGGCGGCTATCGGTATCGGTAAGATGTCTTTTGGCGGATTAGGAAATAACATCTTCAACCCGGCGCTGGTAGGACGTGTCTTCTTACTGATATCCTTCCCGGCGCAAATGACTACCTGGCCGCTCCCCGGTAAACTGCCCTTAGATTACCTCGACGGAACAACCGGAGCGACAATCCTTTCCCTGCTGAAAGAAGGGGTGGATGCGCCCTTACCCTCGTTCGTACATCTGCTGCTCGGAAAGCGGGGAGGCTGTCGGGGGGAAATACGCGCCGTAGCGGTGCG
>JAISZY010000092.1 GCA_031284375.1 Tannerellaceae bacterium
GAAATGATTGCAATGATTTCCGGAGATCATTGCAATCATTTCGAAATTTCATTGCAATGATTTTAAAAATGATTGCAATGATTTTCCGAAGCGATGCTTATGAAAACTTAAAGACAATGCGAATTATAAAAATTTCACCCATAAGCAACATTTTTTATGAATACAAACAGGTCATTACGAGTATTCGGGCGAAATATCACATTGCGCTATATACGGCCGGATAGAACTCTTTTAGTCGTCTTATCTGTCATTTACAAACTTAAAGATGTTTATTTCTCTGTATATATACTATTTTGTATTTTCCAAACCCTCAAATCCAGGCGTTTTTGAGGGTTTGCGGAGAGTTGGACGGCAAAAAAACGGTTTTTTTCGTTACCAAATCTGACAAATGGATAGTTTTGACAAGATGTAGAAAGAGAGGTGATATCGTCCTTGCCGGAAATAAACGATTTGTATCCGGACGTTCCAATCGCTTGTGTCCTATAAACTTCTGATTGGCTCTATACAAGGATGATTTTGATACATTCCTGCCCATCCCATCGGATATTTTTCATAGCACCTCAAAAAAAGAATTAACCGAAAAATCGGCTAATTCTTTTTTTTTGAGATACTATGAGCATCAAACATTATTTTAGTTTGTAGATTTGCACACTCAAAACATGTATACAATCAAATAAACATCATGCAGAAACCGTCTATACCTAAAGGAACGAGAGACTTTTCGCCGGAAGAAATGGCGAAACGCAACTATATATTCAATACTATTCGAGAGGTATATCATCTCTATGGTTACCAGCAGATAGAAACACCGGCCATGGAAAATTTTTCTACCTTGATGGGAAAATATGGGGAAGAAGGAGAAAAATTGTTATTCAAGATATTAAACTCCGGCGATTGTTTCGACAAGATGACAGATGCCGAGTTGTTGGAACGTAACCCTGCAAAATTTGTCATGAAAGCTTGCGATAAAGGTTTGCGTTATGACTTGACGGTGCCTTTTGCCCGTTATGTAGTGCAGCATCGCAACGATATAACTTTTCCTTTCAAACGCTATCAGATACAACCGGTGTGGCGTGCGGATCGTCCACAAAAGGGACGTTATCGTGAATTTTTTCAATGCGATGCCGATGTAGTAGGCTCGGATTCACTGATGAATGAAGTGGAACTAATACAAATAATAGACGAGGTATTTCGCCGTTTGGGTATCCGGATAACGATAAAGATAAACAACAGAAAAATCCTTTCCGGTATTGCCGAGATTATAGATGAGGCTGAAAAAATAGTAGACATAACGGTGGCAATCGACAAATTAGATAAAATAGGACAGGCGGACGTGAATGAAGAACTTCGTTCCAAAGGAGTGTCGGAACAAGCCATAAAGCGTCTGCAACCTATCATTGGCCTAACTGGAACGAACCGGGAAAAGTTGGAAGAATTGGAGCGGATATTGGCTATTTCTCAAACGGGATTGAAAGGTGTGTCGGAATTGGAGTTTATCCTGAACCGTTTAACATATATCAAATTGAATGCTTCTCTGGAGCTTGACCTCACATTGGCTCGTGGACTGAATTACTATACCGGCGCCATTTTCGAGGTGAAAGTGGTGGATGTAGAAATAGGAAGTGTCACCGGTGGCGGGAGGTATGACAATCTGACCAGTGTATTTGGCATGGATGGAGTGTCGGGTGTAGGCGTTTCTTTCGGAGCCGACCGTATCTTTGACGTATTGAACCAATTGAACCTTTACCCTACTGATTCGTTGCAGACTACACAAGTGTTGTTTGTTAATTTCGGAGAGGAAGAAGAATCCTATCTACTCCCCTTACTGACAAGGGTGCGCGCCGCTGGTATCCGTGCAGAACTTTATCCCGAGGCAACGAAAATGAAAAAACAAATGAGTTATGCCAATGCCAAGAAAATACCCTTTGTCGCCCTTGTGGGAGAAAAAGAAATGGCAGAAGGCATGATCAATTTAAAAAATATGCTGAGCGGTGAACAAGTTTTGCTGACGCCGGACGAACTAATCTCTAACCTCAATCTTTAACCTCATCGCATATTTAATCTTGTGAATATTTACTGAATATTTGATACTGTCAAAAGGCATCTTCTTGTCAGAACAATGGAGACATCTTGTCAGTTTTGACCGATTGGCATAAATTGGCATAAAATTCGTAGTGTAGTAAACAAATTAATATTACATATAAACTTATAATTACTAACATTTTTAAAACAATAGCAAGAATATGAACATTAAGCCATTAGCAGACAGGGTGCTAATTCAACCCGCTGCAGCAGAGGAAAAAACGGTTAGTGGAATTATTATTCCGGATTCAGCAAAAGAAAAACCTTTGAAAGGGGAAGTGGTAGCTGTAGGTAACGGAACAAAAGATGAAGAGATGGTACTAAAACAAGGCGACCATGTTTTATATGGTAAGTATGCAGGAACAGAACTAGAATTGGATGGCGAGAAGTATCTCATTATGCGCCAATCTGATGTTTTAGCTATTATTTAACTTTATAAACCTGATAACAATATTATAATATGGCAAAAGAAATTAAATTTAATATGGAAGCCCGTGACCTTTTGAAAAAAGGCGTGGATGAATTGGCAGATGCAGTGAAAATCACTCTCGGCCCCAAAGGTCGCAACGTAATTGTCGAAAAAAAATTCGGCGCTCCGCAAATCACTAAAGATGGTGTAACGGTGGCCAAGGAAATAGAATTGACTTGCCCCTACGAAAATATGGGCGCTCAATTAGTGAAAGAAGTAGCTTCTAAAACCAACGACAATGCCGGCGATGGAACAACAACCGCTACCGTACTAGCGCAATCCATCATTGGTGTAGGTTTGAAGAATGTAACAGCCGGCGCTAACCCAATGGATTTGAAACGAGGTATCGATAAAGCTGTAGCCGAAGTAATAAAACATATCGCTTCGCAAGCGGAAGCTGTTGGGGATAGCCTTGAAAAGATAGAAAATGTAGCGAAAATATCTTCCAATGGCGACGAAAGCATAGGCAAACTGATTGCCGAAGCAATGAAGAAGGTAAAAACAGAAGGTGTTATCACCGTAGAAGAAGCCAAAGGAATTGAAACAACGGTAGATGTAGTAGAAGGTATGCAGTTCGATCGCGGATATATCTCTGCCTACTTTGCTACGGATATGGAGAAAATGGAAGCAAATTTGGAAAATCCCTATATCTTGATTTATGACAAGAAAATATCCGTATTGAAGGAATTACTCCCTATTCTGGAACAAACTGTACAGACCGGTCACCCATTGCTGATTATTGCCGAAGATATTGACAGCGAAGCTTTAGCCACATTGGTAGTAAACCGTCTTCGTGGTTCTTTGAAAATTTGCGCCGTGAAAGCTCCAGGCTTCGGCGATCGCCGCAAGGCTATGCTGGAAGATATAGCCATCCTGACAGGTGGTACGGTTATCTCGGAAGAAACCGGCATGAAATTGGAAAACGCCACATTGGATATGTTGGGTCATGCAGAAAAAGTGGTAGTGAATAAGGATAATACAACGATTGTTGATGGAGCCGGCAATAAAGATGACATCCAAGCTCGTATCGGACAACTAAAGACGCAAATCGAAACGACTACTTCCGATTATGACAAGGAAAAACTACAGGAACGTCTGGCCAAACTCTCTGGCGGTGTGGCTGTTCTCTATGTTGGCGCTCCCTCTGAAGTAGAGATGAAAGAAAAGAAAGACCGCGTAAATGATGCCTTGAGCGCTACTCGTGCAGCCATCGAAGAAGGAACCGTTCCCGGAGGAGGAGTGGCCTATGTTCGAGCTATCAGTGCATTGGAAGGTTTGAAAGGAGAAAATGAAGATGAAACAACCGGTATCGAAATCGTTAAACGTGCAATAGAAGAACCGCTTCGTCAAATTGTTGCCAATTCGGGGAAAGAAGGCGCCGTTATTGTGCAAAAAGTAAAAGAAGGTAAAGGTGATTTCGGATACAATGCACGTACAGATGTTTACGAAAACCTCTGCCAAACAGGCGTTATTGATCCGGCCAAAGTAACCCGTGTAGCTCTGGAAAATGCAGCCTCTATTGCCGGTATGTTCCTTACTACCGAATGCGTTATTGCCGAAAAGAAAGAAGAAACACCAACTGCGTCGATGAACCCAGGCATGGGTGGCGGCATGGGTGGCATGATGTAATAACCTAAATAATAACCTTCAAAAAAAGCGGGATATGTTTATATTCCGCTTTTTTTTGAAGTATAACGGGTTTGTGTTTATATTTACGCCCAAATTAGAGGCATGCAACAGTACACGGAAGATGAACTTATAGAGCGTTTACGCAACCCATCTACTCAAAGAGACGCTTTTGCGCAGGTAGTAGGTCTGTATGGTGAGAAGTTGTATTGGCAAATACGTAAGATGGTTTTAAATCACGATGACGCAAACGATTTGCTACAGAATACTTTTTTGAAGGCGTGGACGAATATCGACTATTTCAGAGGAGATGCCAAATTATCGACTTGGCTATATAAAATAGCCATTAATGAATGTATCACCTTTTTAAATCGTCAACGCATCATGAATAATGTATCGATGAATGATTCCGATGTGTTTTTGCTTGAACGTTTGAAAGGAGATGTATACTTTGACGGTGATAATGCGCAGATGAAACTGCAGGAGGCTATCCTTTTATTACCTGAAAAACAAAGATTAGTGTTTCAAATGAAATATTTTGAGGATATGAAGTATGAAGACATGTCAAATATATTGGGGACTTCTGTAGGGGCATTGAAAGCTTCTTATCATCATGCGGTAAAAAAAGTTGAGGATTTTTTGACAAAAGATATTTAAACCTTTCTATCTATTGTAAGTCAAAAAGAATGTAAAATGCAATACGAATGAAAAAAGAAGTGCAAGACCTGGATCGCTTAAGGATGAAAAATCCTTTTGTTGTGCCGGAAGGTTATATGGAAGGTCTTACCTCTCAAGTGATGAGTCGACTTCCTGAGAAATCATTGAGTGAACCGAAAAGGGTTACAATGATAGATTTTCTGCGCCCGTGGCTATATTTAGCTGCCGTTTTTGCAGGATTAGGATTATTCGTCAATTTGTTGGTCGGTAAAAGTGGCTCCGAAAAAAATGTCACGGCAGATTCGTTATTTGTTCAAACATCAATCCCGGCAGAAACACTTTCGGCTATGCAGACGGAGGAAGACGCCGAGTACTTAGAATACCTTGAAGTACAGTATGTGGGTTATATTTTAGCAGAGGAAATGGGCAATTACGAATAAAAAATAATGCTTTTAGCATATTTTTATAATATTTCTTGTATGAATAAAATTTTTGTTATTACATTTGGAGCGTTATTGGTGTTTTTCCCATTGAGCATATATGCTCAGGATAGATTGGGGGGACACTTCAATAGAGAATCGTTTCTGGTCCAGAGGCGTGTTTTTATTACGACTGAGCTCGCTCTTACGCCACAAGAGGCAGATTTGTTTATACCTCTTTTGGATGAGTTGCAGCAGAGAAAATACGAGGCAGGCCATAAGTGCCGGGAACTTTCTAAGGAAATGAAACAGAAGAAGAATCCTAATGACGTCGACTACTTGAATACGATAGATGAATGTTTGGAGGTGGGTATTAAAGAGGCCGAGTTAGAAAAGGAATATTACGAGAAATTTAAAAAGATTCTGTTGCCTGAAAAGCTTTACAGATACAAAGAAGTTGAATATAAATTTGCACGTGAGTTTGTAAAGAATTCGGGAAGACAGGAAGGAGTAAGACGAGGAGACAATAAAGATAAATAGAATATCATTATTTGTGTTTTTTGTTTAGATTTAGTTTTGGCGTTTAAGTTAAGGGAGGGGTGGCGACGTGATGTCGGTTCCCCTTTTGTTTTTTGATCTTCTGAAGGATTCCGTTTGTGATATACTAAAGACAAGGCAACTACGTTTTAAGAAAAAATAAAGGTATTAAAGTAGTAAAATAGAATGACACAAGCCAATATAAACAGATATATTTATATCCTGTTTTTGTTTACGTTAACCTTTGGTATTCTGTTATATAACCTTATCGGGATAGTATTTAAGTTTGAGTATACCGACGAAGTATGCGCCTTGGTTCTTTTTGCCCTTTTCTTTATCTACCTGTTCCTGACAAAAAACTGGGAGATAAACAAGGCTTTCCTGACAACTCTTTGCATATTTGTCTTCTATCTTTGTTACTCTCTTTCTATCCATAGCAATACGATGGCAGGAATAGGGACTGATTTTTTTATCCAGATAAAACCTTATCTGGCCTTTTTCTGCGTTTATTCCATGGCGCCCAAGTTTGATGACCATCAAAAAGCAGTTCTGAAGTCGATTGCTCTTTTTTATTGGATGATCTTATTCGCCATCGGCATTTCGAGTCTGTTTTATCCGGATATAATTAAATTGATTATGTTTCACCCAACCAATTATGCTGCGGCTGTGATTTGTACCTCCCTCTGTTATTTCTATTACAGCCGATTCACATCATTGGATAAACTGGCTTTTTTGTTAATGCTAACTATCGGTATCTTGTCGGGGCGCTCCAAGTTTTATGGCTTTTATGCACTGTCTATTTTTGTTATACTGTTTTTTTTCAACGCCAGACAGATAAAATGGAACGTGCGTAATATACTGATTGTCGCATGTATGCTTGCTACCGTCATATTCGTTGCTTGGCAAAAGATATCTTTTTATTTTTATCAGGCAGTGACCGATGAGGTAGAAAAAGACATGATAGCCCGATACATTCTATACGCCACCGCCCCTGATATACTTCGCGATTATTTCCCCTTTGGCAGTGGCTTTGCCAGCTATGCGACGTATGCTTCCGGCGTTTATTACTCTCAGATTTATACCGATTATGGCATAGAAACGGTTTGGGGGCTGAGCAAGAGCTATTACAGTTTTGTCGCGGATACTTATTATCCTTCGCTGGTACAGTTTGGAGTAGCCGGCATTATTTTATATCTTTTGTTCTGGGTTTATCTTTTCAGACAAGCTTTATTCTTTTATCGGAAAACTCAAAACCGACCATTCTTTATTATCATTATTTTAATCATCGCTTATTTGGCGATAGAAGGAACTACCGATTCTACATTTATATCAAACAGAGGGTTTTTCGTGATGATGCTGCTGGGATTAATCCTTGTTGATATGAAACGGCAATATTATTCGTACCTTTGCCATCCGTAAAGAACAATTATTACATGGAAAAACATTTCAAAAGAACGCTGATAACCACTGCGCTACCCTATGCCAATGGGCCGGTGCATATTGGTCATCTGGCAGGCGTATACGTGCCTGCCGATATTTATGCCCGATACCTTCGTCTGAAAGGCGAAGAGGTATTCATGATAGGAGGATCGGACGAACATGGCGTACCCATCACTCTCCTCGCCCGAAAAGAAGGGGTTTCGCCGCAAAATGTCGTCGATCGCTATCACGGTATGATTAAAAAAGCATTTGAAGACTTCGGTATTACCTTCGATATCTATTCGCGCACCACGTCCGAAATCCACTACAAAACAGCTTCCGACTTTTTTCGCGTCCTTTACAACAAAGGTGTCTTTATAGAGAAAAGCAGCGAACAATATTACGACGAAGAGGCCCACCAATTCCTTGCCGACCGCTACATCACAGGTACCTGTCCCCATTGCGGAAACGAACGTGCCTACGGAGACCAATGCGAATCGTGCGGTACTTCGCTCAACCCAACCGACCTGCTCGATCCCAAATCCGCTATCAGCGGTAGCGTACCGGTGATGAGAGAAACCAAACATTGGTATCTGCCCCTGAATCAATACGAAGCCTTCCTCCGACAATGGATATTGGAAGAACATAAAGAATGGAAAACCAATGTGTACGGACAATGCAAAAGCTGGCTCGACATGGGATTGCAGCCCAGGGCCGTGAGCCGGGACCTGAATTGGGGAATACCCGTGCCCGTAGAAGGAGCCGATGGGAAAGTTCTCTACGTCTGGTTCGGCGCCCCCATCGGCTATATATCCAACACCAAGGAACTCTGCCCCGACAATTGGGAAACCTGGTGGAAAGACCCCGAAACAAAAATTGTACACTTTATCGGAAAAGACAATATCGTGTTCCACTGCATCGTATTTCCTGCCATGCTGAAGGCCGAAGGTACATACAATTTGCCGCAAAATGTGCCGGCCAATGAGTTCCTCAACTTGGAAGGAAACAAAATCTCCACCTCGAAAAACTGGGCTGTCTGGCTACACGAATACCTCGAAGACATGCCCGGCAAACAAGATGTGCTGCGTTACGTGCTCACCGCCAATGCACCGGAAACTAAAGACAACGACTTTACCTGGAAAGACTTTCAGGCACGCAACAACAACGAGTTGGTTGCCATCCTCGGCAACTTCGTTAACCGCGCCCTGGTGCTTACCGGAAAGTATTTCGATGGAGTTGTTCCTCCTCTGGCCGACCTCACGGATTACGACCGCGAAACGCTGAATTACTTCTCACACGTAAAAGCCGAAGTCGGACGACTGCTCGATACCTTCCACTTCCGCGACGCCCAGAAAGAAGCGATGAATCTGGCGCGTATCGGCAATAAATATCTGGCGGACATGGAACCCTGGAAGCTGGCCAAAACCAATATGCCGCGCGTAGCTACGGTGATGAACATCGCCCTCCAGATAACGGCCAACCTCTCTATCGCCTTCGAACCTTTCCTACCCGACAGCATGAAAAAGCTAACGCAGATGCTCAACACGGCTCCCTTGGGATGGAACCGCCTCGGAGATACCCAACTCCTGAAGCCCGGACATACATTGGGCAAGGCCGAACTGCTGTTTGAAAAAATAGAAGACAATCTTATCCAAGTGCAAATACAGAAACTCCAGAACCGGGAAAAGGAAAACGAGGCGGCCAACTATCGCGCAAAACCCGTCCGAGAAACCATTTATATCGACGATTTTGCCAAACTCGACATACGCACAGGCGCCGTTCTGGACTGCATAAAAGTACCCAAAGCAGACAAACTCCTGCAATTCCTTATCGACGACGGATTAGACAAACGCACCATCCTGTCGGGCGTCGCTGCACATTATCAACCGGAAGAACTGATTGGCAAACAAGTCTGTTTCGTTGCCAACCTGGCGCCTCGCAAGCTGAAAGGCGTCTTGTCTGAAGGCATGATACTCTATGCCGAAGATGCCGACGGCCGACTGGTGGCCGTTTCGCCCGAAACCTCCGTCCGCCCGGGAAGCGAAGTGAAATAAAGCCATCATTTCTATGTCGGGCGAGAAAATCCAAATGGTAGACTTAGTTAGCCAGTATCATCGCCTGAAAAGCGAAATAGATGAGGCGATGCAACAAGTGGCAGAAAGCGGTCTGTTTATCAACGGGCCACAGGTGAAGCAATTCGCCGGCCACTTGGCGGATTACCTCCAAACCTCGCACGTGATACCCTGCGCCAACTGTACCGACGCCCTCCAAATCGCCCTCATGCGCCTGAACCTCCGCAAAGGAGACGAGGTCGTCGTACCCGACTTTACCTATGCCGCCGCCGCAGAAGCCGCCATTCTTTTAGGCCTCACGCCCGTTCCGGCAGATGTAGACAGCCGCACGTTCAACATTTCGCCCGAAGCCATCCTCCGCGCTTTGTCCCGGAGAACGCGGGCTATCGTAGTGGTACATCTTTTCGGACAAAGTTGCAACATGCTGCCGGTGATGGAAATAGCGCAAAGACATCATCTGGCAGTGGTAGAAGACAATGCCCAGTCGCTGGGCGCCGAATACATTTTCCCCGACGGCCGCCGGAAAAAAGCAGGAACAATAGGCCATATCGGCACCCTGTCTTTTTTCCCCACCAAGATACTGGGCGCCTATGGCGATGGGGGCGCCCTGATAACCGACAACGAAGCGCTGGCGGAATCGCTTCGGATGACTACCCTCCATGGACAAAGCAAGAAATACCACCACCACCTTATCGGCTGCAACTCGAGGCTCGACACCCTGCAAGCCGCCCTGCTGAACATCAAGCTCCGCCATATCGAAACCTTTATCGCCGCCCGCCGGCAAGTAGCCGCCTTCTACAACGAAGCCCTCAAGGATATAGACCACCTTCTCCTGCCATATCCACATCCCGCATCCACACACGTTTTTCATCAATACACCGTGCAGGTAAAAAACGGAAAGCGCGACGCCCTGCAAGCATGGCTCAAGGAAAAAGGCATCCCCTCGGCCGTTTACTATCCTCTCGCCGTCCACGAGCAGCCGGCCTTTAAGCCGCACATCCGCCTTGCGGGCGAGTTGTCCGTTTCCCGCCAACTAACGCAGAACGTCCTTTCCCTCCCCATTCACACCGAGATGACGGAGTCTCAACTCGCTCACATCACGCAGTGTATTGCCGATTTTTTCCATTCGTAAACCATTTTTACCCCGTCAGGGCATGTACGCCCCTGTTCCTTGCGCCTCCCCGATAGTTTTAAAGAAAAATGTTTCCATTAATTCAAACGAATCGATACCTTTGCCTCCGTTTTGGTGGTGTACCCCTCATCCTGAGGAAGACACTGAAAAGGGAATCAGGTGCAAATCCTGAACAGACCCGCTGCTGTAAGCTCCGCCAAAGTCTTTAAACACACCGCTTATCCACTATTTCGCAAGGAACGGGAAGGATGTTTAAAGATGGAGTAAGTCAGAAGACCTGCCAAGGCAATGTAAGTTTAGAGCTTTCGAGGAATAGAGCTTGAGACGAACCCGGCAGTTTCATTGTTTGTACAATTTTCCTGCAAGTTTATCCCAACATTATTTCCGGAAGTAGCCTGTTTCCGGGCCACTTCTTCCCGAAAGCTGTTTAATGGCAAATTAAAACAGCTTTTATGTTTTCTTATAGATTGCTTTGTGCGAGCATGATGCTCGCAACCCTTGTGTCGGCATCGGCACAAAGTAAACTGGACAGTATCCAGCAGATAAAAGAAATTACGGTGATAGCCAACCGATATCGCGAGGTGATTCCCTCTCAGCGGCTTGCAGGTGAAAAACTGGAGGCCTTGAGCAGTTTCTCCGTAGCCGATGCCATCCGGTATTTTTCCGGCATCCGGATTAAGGATTACGGCGGCATCGGCGGACT
>JAISZY010000093.1 GCA_031284375.1 Tannerellaceae bacterium
AGTTGCCGAAACTGAAAGTAACCGAAAGAGAAATGAATCTGTCTGTGCCCGTCTTCCGACGGGCCGGAGATAACGAAACCGTGGTGGAAGTACAAAGCAATGTGCTTTTATCTTTTGAATCGACCATGGACAAAGCGGTAGATGTGTACGAATCTTATAGCGAAAACGGTTTTTATTACTATAAATTACTGTTTCCTACCGTCCATAACAATAAGCCCATCACAGGGCGTAAGTTGAAAATTAAAAGTTATGGTTTCGACACCTATACCCTGCCATTGGAATTGAAGGCGAAAGTCCCGGTCGGGCTGCTCGTTATCAACGAAACACAAAGCATAGCCGACAATTTCTTCAATCAAGGAAAGTATGCCGAAGCCTTGAAGGAATACGAAAAGGTATTTAGTATTAATCCCAAAGACAGTTACATTATTCACCGTATCGAACTGTGCAATAAAGAAATCGACAAAATAAGCGTGGCGCAACAAGTTAATGATACAATCAGCGTGGCACAACAAGTCAATGATACAATCCGCGTGGCGCAACAAGTCAATGATACAATCAGCATGGCGCAACAAGTCAATGATACAATCAGCGTGGCGCAACAAGTTAATGATACAATCAGCGTGGCGCAACAAGTCAATGATACAAACAGAGCAAAAACCGACGCCTCCAAACCCCCAAAAGGGAAAAATACTCGCAAATGTGACTGTGCCGACTGGAGGAATCAGGACATAAAGAAACCCCAAACACGAACGAGCGATGTTTTAGCCAACATGAAACTGAATGAGCCGGATCTGTACCGGCAATACCGGAGCGGAAAAAAGCGGGAAAATGCAGGGCTCGTCCTGGCGCTACTTGGTACGGGCGCAGCGCTTACAGGATTTATAGCCCTCTCTGAAGAAGATGCCGGCATCGCAATCGGCTCGGCAGGTTCGGCCTGTTGGCTTGTCGGCAGCATTGTGGGCTTTAGCGGATCGATTAAGCAAGGGCGAACCTTACAAGCCTATCAAAACCGCGTTCATGGAGAAGCAAGGTCGGATACACCACATTTTCAACTCAATCTTCACGGCAACGGGTTGGGATTGGCTTTTGTATTCTGAGTTTTGCATATAGAATCCGACACAGAAAATCACATTATTCGTACCAATAATGTGATTTTCTTTTTTTACCTTCGTGGGCAATATAAATCACCACATGGAAAATTCAGACAAAGAAAAGATCGAACAGATCATCCGGTTGCGAAAACAAGCAAATGTCTTTTATCTAAACAAATCGAAAGTTTATCAAGCCTTTGTAAAGCTGGAAGAATCTACTTACCGGAATAGGGCTTTGAGCAAAGTGCAGAAGGAACTGATTGCCGTTGGAATTTCAATCGTAATGAATTGCGAATCTTGCTTGGAATGGCATATCAAACAGGCGCTCGATCAAGGCGCAACGGAAAATGAGATTATCGAAGCCATTGATGTGGGCATTGAAATGGGGGGAGGGCCGGCTACGGTTTCAGCCCGGTTTGCAATGAATGTGCTTGAATATTATAACGAAACAATCCGACAGTAGAACACGATGTCTGCTGCCGGATTGTTTTTTATATTAAGGATGCTTTAGCGGGAGCCGCCGGCCCACCAAACGGGGTCGCTATACACAAAAGAGCCGTCGCCCTGGGCTGCGCGTACGTTCGGGTTGGTCGTCGTGTCGCCCGAACCATAGGCTATGCGCAAGGGGAAATGTCCTTTGGGGTATTCCGTTGTAGACTGATTGTTGGGATTTATTAATTCTACAAAGGTTTCGTTCAGGTACGTCTGCCTGCGATAATCAGAGAACGCTTCCACCGATTCGCCCGAAGCGCCGTAGAAGGCTAAGTATTTTTCTATCATTATTTCTTTCAAGGGATTGGCGGTGTAACGCGCCTTGAGCGATTCTTCAAAGTAGGTTTCGCCTACCTCGGCCGAGAGGGTGCAAACGCCGGATACCTTATTCTTGAACGTAGAGTTGATGGCCGCCTTGACGCCTACGGCTAAGTTCTCGAACGAAGCGGCTACCGCTGCCTTGAGCGCGGCCGAGGCGTCCTGACCTAAGCGTGCCTGGGCTTCGGCTTTGAGGAAGAGCAGTTCGTGGTAGCTCAACAACTGCGTGGGAGCCGTTTCCGACCAGTTGGTGGCCGACTGACTGTATACGCCCTGCATTTTGTCGCCCGTTCCGTTGGGAATAGGATTGTAGGTTTCGTCGTCGGGCGTGATGAGTTCGTACGAAGTATTCACGGCTACCTGCGAGGCGCGGGGGTCGTTGCGCGAGATGAATTTGTCCATCAGACTTTTGCTCAAGCCGTTCAAATCGCGGCTGCGGCAGAAGACATACGTGGGGTTGAACATCGTGGCGGCGTCGTAGTGTACCAACTTAAGTTCTTCGGCGGCCGAGGCGAACGATTGGTCTACGTAGCTGAGTACGTTGTTGAGCGACTGAGTGCGGTCGGAAGCGCGTCCGAGCAGGCGCATCGTATAGCGGGCTTTCATGGCATAGACGGCCTTTATCCAGCGGGATGCATCTCCGCCGTAATACACGTCGGCATTGCCTACGGTCGATTTCACTCCGCTTCCCAGGTCGGCCAGCGATTCGTCGAGCAAGGAAAAGATATCTTTGTATATCGCTTCCTGTTTGTCTAAGCCCGGCGACATATACGTAACAAAGTCGAGCGCTTCCGTCCAGGGCGCATCGCCAAAGAGGTCGGTCAGGATAGCCAGGTTGTAAGCCATCAGGGCTTTGGCTATGCCGCGGTTTATCAAGTTTCCTTCTTCCGCTCCACCTTCCGAGCAGATGCTGACGATGTTTTTACAAGCGGCCAGAAGATTGTAAAGCTCCGCCCAGTTGTTGCCGAAGTTGCTGGGTTCTTCCATGGACACGTAACGGTGGTCGGTGATGAACATTTGTTCGGCAGCTCCGGCTTCGTGTTCCATACAAACGGCCAGATAGCTGTTGAAGTCGCCGCCCGATACGCTGAAGGCCGTACTTGTTTCTACGTGGGTGATAATAAAGCCGGACGACACGGCGGTTGGATGATTGATATCTTTATTAATCTCGTCCAAAATATCTTCCGAGCAAGACGTCCATCCCATAAGGGAGACTATGCATAGAATCGCTCCCTTGTATATTGTTTTTCTTTTCATTTTACTGTCTGTTTGAGATTAGAATTTAACATTAAAGCCCAAGCCATAGCTCGAAGTTTGCGGTAGGGAGAAGCGTTCGAAGCTTCCTGCCATGTTGTTGTTGCCCTGCGTTGTTTCGGGGTCGATGTTCTTTACTTTCGACCAAAGCAAAAGGTTGCGGGCAAAGACGTTTACGTTCACTTCCAGAGCGGAACTCTTGAACAAAGGATAAGCCAGCGATATTTCGCGCAGCTTTACGAAGTCGTTGTCCGACACGCGACTTTCCCAGATGCTGGCTCGCGTGGTATAGTATTCCTCTATCTTATCGGCCGGAATCTGCACCGTTTGCACGCCGCTGTAAATCGGTTCTCCATCGGCATCGGTACCGGTTTGAACCACGCCGGTGGAGAGGGCATAGCCCCGGTCGCGGTCGTCGCCCGATTCCTTGCTCACGCCGTAGGTGTCGAGTTCGCCGTTTGTGCCGGCCATGATTTGTCCGCCCTTACGCCAGTCGAGGGTGGCGGAGAGACGGAACTTATAGAGATAAAGCGAGGTGTTGAAACCCAGCGTAAAGTCCGGAGCGCTTCGGGCTATCACGCCTTCGCCGCCGGCCACGGGCATTCCCTGTTCCGTGATGACGATGTTTCCTTGCAAGTCTCTCTTATAGATTGCGCCCCACACAATGGGATATTTCTCGTGTATCATAGCGCGTACATTGGGCGAGGTGTATCCTCCCAGGAAGATATTATCCACGCCTTCGGCCAATTCGTCTACGTAGTTGTCTATCTTGGAGAAGTTGAAGGCTACGTCCCACTTCACGTTTTTCTTGTCGATGGGTTTGATGCCCAGCGATACTTCATGTGCATCCGTATGTACGCTTCCGCCGTTGGTGTAGAAGGAGGCTGCGCCGGTAGAGCGAGGCAGGGGTACGGAGAAAATCTGGTCGGTCACGTTCTGGCGCGAGTAGGTATAACTCAGACTGAACAGGCCGCTGAGGAAGGTGAGGTCCAGACCGCCTTCGTACGAGCGTGTGTTCTGTGGGCGTAGGTTGGGGTCGTATACGGTGGTAGACTTGGTGTATCCCATCTGCCCGTTTATGGGGTACTGGATGGTGATGCCGCTGATGAAGCCTCCACTGTAGCCTCCTTTGCTGTAATAGTCCGGATAGTAGATGCCGGCCATCCCTACTTCGGCATAGGAAAGGCGTACTTTCCCGAAGGTGAGGATGTTGTTCTTTACGCTTTCCAGCTCGGTGAAGATAAAGCTGCCCGATACGGATGGATAGAAGAAGGAGCGGTTGCCGCGCGGCATGGTGGATACGATGTCGTTGCGTCCCGTGGCGTTCAGGTACAGCATATTGCGGTACGAGAGCGAGAGGTTGCCGAAGAAGCCTACCGTGCGTTCTTGCGTATAGGATTCGGTGTTGGAATATACCGAGGCATTGTTCATGTGGTTCCATCCCTTGAAGTTGAAATCATTCCCGTTTTGCTCGTAGTACTTATTGGCGGCGTGGATGATTTCGTTTCCCAGGAGGGCGTCGAAGGAGAGGTCGTCGTTTATCTTCCAATTGTAGGTGGCGGCGAGGAGCGAGTTGAGGGTGATTTTTGTATATCCTCTCATCTGTACGGAGCCTCTGCCGTCGCGAAAGCCGTAGGCGTTCATGTTGGTATAATTGGTCTGATAGGCGTCGGTTCCGAGCGTGTATTTTACGTCGAGCGAGTGGGCGGTGGCGCCGAAGTCGGTCTTGTAATCGAGGTAGGCATTGCCGAAGAAGCGTTGGTTCTTCTCGTAATACGAGCAGTAGTCCGATATCCAGTAGGGGTTTCCCCAGCGGGAAACGGTACGGTAGGAGACCTGCGTGTAGGGGTCGCCGTAGGCCGAGGAGGGGATGCCTTGGAAGTTGTACGACGGCGGAGCCAGGAAGACGCTGGAAACGATGCCGTCGTTGGCGCCCTGCTGTTTGTCGATGCGGGAATAGACAAAGTTGCCCGTAAATCCGGTGGTGAAGTATGGGTTCAGCGTCGTTTCGGCGGCCAGTTTGGCGTTGTAGCGTTCCATGCCTGTGCCGGGAACAATCCCGTTTTGGTCGGCGCTACCGAGGGAGAGGGAGTAGTTGCCGGCGTCGGTGGCTTTCTGTACGTTGAGCGAATTGTTCCATACGTAGCCCGATTGGAAGTAATCGTGGATATTGTCGTAGACGCCGGGCGTTACCCAGGCGTCGGCATCGTTGCGGGTGAGGCCGTAGGCGGTAGCGACTTGCTGTACGAAGTATTTGCCGGGATAGCCGAAATTGTTTCCGCCGTAGGCCGGGTCGTTGGGCAGTTCGGAGATGAGCGGCCCCCAGGAGGCTTGTCCGGCGGGAGCGTATTTGCCGGCCGAGCCTTGGGCGTAGCGGGTTTGCACGTCGGGCGTGCGGGCTATCCGGTCGGAGCTGAAGGAGGAGGAGAAGGAGACTTGCGCCTTTCCTTTGCGTGCGTTTTTGCCGCTCTTGGTGGTGATGATTACCACGCCGTTGGATGCTCTCATGCCATAGAGGGCGGAGGCGGCTTGTCCTTTCAGGATGTTGATGCTTTCGATGTCGTTCGGGTCTATGTCGAACGAGCGGTTGGCGTTGTCTGTTCCGCTCACCGAGTCGCCCGTACCCCAGTCGGATGTAGAGGCCACCGGCATTCCGTCTACCACGTAGAGCGGGGTATTATTTCCGGTAAAGGAGCGCGAGCCGCGGATAACCATCTTGGCCGATGCTCCGGGCATACCGCTGGTAGGGGAGAAGTCTACTCCCGATACTTTGCCTTGCAGGGCGCCGGTGAGGGAGGTGTTGGCTCCCTGGGTGAGTTGTTCCGACTTTACGTCTTGCACGGCATATCCCAAGGCCTTTTTTTCTTTGGATATCCCCATGGCCGTAACCACTACTTCGTCCAATATCTGCGTATCGGCGCTGAGCCGGATGTTCATAACCGGCGTAATGGGTACTTCCTGCGTGAGCATCCCTACGTAAGATACGATAAGGGTGGCGGCAGATTCGGGTACTTGGAGGGTGAAGTCTCCGTCGATGGAGGTAACCGTTCCGGTGGAGGTTCCCTTCACCATCACGGCCGCTCCTACGATAGGCTCGCCATCTTCGGCCGAGATAATAAGGCCTTTAATGGATTTGTTCTGAGCCGAAAGCGTCATAACGCCTGCGCATAGCAGGCATAAATAGAGTACGATTTTGTTCATCAGTTTCTACTTTGATTTGTTACTAAAAAAAACATTTATTATTATATAGAGTATTATATAGAGTGTGTTTGAAGGGGCATCGTTG
>JAISZY010000094.1 GCA_031284375.1 Tannerellaceae bacterium
TTATACGCTTTTTGGTAATTTGATGTCGATGTTTCCAGGAAATGATTGCAATGAGTTCAGGAGATCATTGCAATGAGTTCGAAATGTCATTGTAATGATTTTAAAAATGATCACAATGAATTTCCGAAGCGATGCTTATGAAAACTTAAAGACAAGGCGAATTATAAAAATTTCACCCATAAGTAACATTTTTTACGAATGCAAACGGGGCATTACGAGTATTCGGACGAAATATCACATTGCGCTATATACGGACGTATAGAACTCTTTTGGTCGTCTTATCTGTTATTTGCAAACTTAAAGATGTTTATTTCTCTGTATATATACTATTTTGTATTTTCCCAACCCTCAAATCCCGGCGTTTTTGAGGGTTTGCGGAGAGTTGGACGGCAAAAAAACGACTTTCTTTCTTCCAAAATCTGACTAAATGATATTTTTGACCCTTAGTTTGCAAAATGATATTTTGACCCAGAATGTAAAAGGATGCTTCTCAAAGCCCTTTACTGTCCGGCGCTCGTAGTGGAGATAGCGTGAGCACAGCGATTCAGGGAGAAAAAAAGACCACTTGTAATCAGTTGAAAATGAATGCCAAAAACGAATGATAGAAATCGGCTGGGAAAATCAAATTCCGAAAGACAATGCATGGGCTAACTCCCGAAGTAAAAACTCCCGCTTAGGGCAGAAAGCGCCTCAAAAAAAGATTTAACCCGCATAGCTATATTTTTAAATTATAACGAACTATTGTTATATAATACTTTAATTATTGTCGGAGCAGAGGGTTGGGTCACTTCATATAGAAAGGTGCATTTGCCCGATTATGGATGCTTGGTTCGCTCCTCTTAAGTTCTAAATTTTTAAAAATTGTCTTGCATCGGGTGTAAGAGCGGAGAGAATGTTGCCCAAAGGATCGCCGCCATGATTCGGCTGCACCGCTTTCGGAGCAGATGGTTTGCGGAGGCTGTCCGGTTCAATGGGGCGTTTTACTTCAGGTGTTTGCAGATCCTCGTGTCACGAGTCATCTTCAAAGAAAAGCGGGAAAAGAGAAGTAGAGATTTTTATTTTGAGAGAAACAGAATTTTTCACTAAACCCTATAGTTTGTGTGCAAATTATGTGCGCAATAAAAAACAAAAGAGAATCACGTTTATCGTAATTCTCTTTTGTTTAAGCTCTCCCTCTTGGACTTGAACCAAGGACCCTCTGATTAACAGTCAGATGCTCTAACCGACTGAGCTAAGGAAGAATTCCGACGCAAAAGTACAGGATGTTTTTTGAATATGCAATATATTTGCAGAAAAAATACGACAATGAGTACACTTGGATTAGGAAATGCTTTGGTGGATATACTATTAAAATTGGATAACGAACATACTCTCACGGAAATAGGTATTGCGAAGGGGGCTATGGATATGATTGACGAGAAGCAGATGATTGTTATCCAGCGGACGTTATCGCATCTGGAAAGACGCCAAACACCGGGCGGTTCTGTTTGTAATTCCATGCGCGCACTGGCCAAATTGGGAGCGCACGCCGGTTTTATTGGTAAAGTAGGTAACGATGCGACAGGTTCTTATTATGAACAAGCTCTACGGATAGCAGGTGTTACGCCTTATTTTACAAAGGTGGAAGGTGTTTCGGGGTGTTGCACGGTTTTGATTTCGCCCGACGGCGAACGTACAATGGCTACATTTCTGGGGCCGGCGCCTTCCCTAAAGCCGGAAGATATTCGAGAAGATATCATTGCCCGATACAATTCTATATATATAGAAGGATATTTATTGGTGAACGAACCTTTGGTGCGCGATACGATGAAAAAAGCGAAACGGGCGGGAGTGAAGATTGCTTTGGACTTGTCGAACTTTAATATTGTCAATGCTTTCAAGGATATGCTCGACGACATCATCCCTGCGTATGTAGATATACTCTTCTCCAACGAAAGCGAGGCAAAAGCTTTTACCGGTCTGGAATCCGGCGATGCTATCCGGAAAATGGCGCAAATGGTGGATATTGCAATCGTAACTTGCGGAAAAGAAGGAGCCGTTGTGGCCCATCGAGATGAAACGATACGAGTAATTGCCGAAGGGGGAAAACCGCTGGATACTACCGGCGCGGGCGATCATTTTGCAGCCGGATTTTTGTACGGACTGTCGGTCGGAGCCTCGCTGGAACAGTCGGCACGTATCGGTTCTATGCTGGCAGGACATGTAATAAACGTCATCGGCCCGCAAATCACCGACGACCAATGGAAACAAATAAAGTTAAATGTAGGAAGCATTTTATCCTGAGCGGCGGATAATTGCTTACTTTTACGTTCTTTAATAATCAAATGATTCTTTTATGTGTAAGTTGATAAATAGTAAAATAAAAACCGGCCTCTTCGCCATATTGTTTTTCGTAGCCCACGTAACAGGCAGTCAGGCTCAAAATGAGAAGCGCTTTGAAATAAGTAAACAATTGGAAATCTTTAATGCCTTGGTAAAGGAAATGGAGATGTTTTATGTTGATTCCATGGATGTGGAAGAAGTATTTCGCCGAGGTATCGACGCCATGTTGGGCGGGTTAGACCCTTATACCGAATACATCCCCGAACAAGAGATGAGCAAACTGCGCATGATTACTACCGGCGAGTACGGAGGAGTAGGCGCCTATATACACAAACGTGATAAAGAAGGGGTGGTCATCACCGAACCATTTGAAAATATGCCGGCCGCTTTGGCCGGATTGAGAGCCGGAGACCGTATCTTGGCTATCGACACAATAAATGTGGAGAGCGCTTCGAGCGACAGAGTAAGCGATCTGCTTAAAGGGCTACCCAACACGAAACTAAAAATTAAGTTTCTGAGACCGGGCGAGAAGAAACCGCGCACCGTAGAACTGACGCGTAAACAAATATTAGTCAATCAAGTTGTATACTATGGCGTCTATAACAACGCCGTAGGCTATATTTACCTGAGAGGATTTACCGATAAAAGCGCACAAGAAGTAAAGACGGCTTTGGAAGATTTACGAAAGAATCATCATATCCAATCGCTCATATTGGATTTGCGCAACAATGGAGGAGGCATCTTGGAAAGCGCCGTACAGATAGTCAACCTTTTTGTTCCCAAAGGGAAAGAAGTAGTTTCCACCAAAGGAAAGATACCACAGTGGGACAGGATATACCGTACTTCTTCCGAACCTGTCGACACCGTGATGCCGCTGGCTGTTCTTATCAACGGAGCGTCTGCCTCGGCGGCCGAAATCGTATCCGGCGCCTTGCAGGACATGGACAGGGCTGTATTGATAGGCCAGCGTTCTTATGGGAAAGGATTGGTTCAGTCTACAAGGGATTTGCCGTACAACGGTAGTTTGAAAGTAACCATCAGCCGATATTATATCCCCAGCGGGCGTTGCATCCAGCAAATAGACTATACCCACCGGAATGCCGACGGAAGCGTAGGGAATATCCCCGATAGTCTGACGTCTGTTTTCTATACCTCCAAAGGACGTCCTGTTCGCGACGGAGGAGGCATCCGTCCCGATTTTGAAGTGCCGGAAGAAAAAACGCTTACACTGCTGTATTATCTGCTGAATGATTACGTGCTGTTCGATTTTATTACCGATTATGTGCAGAAGCATAAAACAATTGCTCCGGTAGAGGAGTTTGCATTGGCGGACGAAGAGTTCGAAGCCTTCAAGAAATACGCCAAAGAGAAGAACTTCAGCTACGATAGGCAAAGCGAAAAGATTCTGAAGAATCTGAAAGATATAGCCCGCTTTGAAGGCTACCTGGCAGAAAGTGACTCAACAACTCTGAAAGAACTGGAAGCCAGACTGACGCCTGATATCGAACGGGATTTCGAACGCTTTAAAGACCAGGTGAAGGAAGTCATGGCGGCCGAAATTGTGAAGCGATACTATTTCGAGAGAGGAGAGCTGATACAGAACTTAAAAGATGATGAGGTATTAGCAAAAGCCCTCGAAGTATTGGCATTGCCGGAGACGATAGAGGCAACCCTCCGGAATGTAAGCGCTACTCATCCGTAGAGCAGCAATCCCGCTATGCCTGCCACGGCGATGGTCAAAATGGGATGTACCTTGAATTTCCAGGTGAGCAGGAAGGCGATGCCGAATATAAGAAAGCTTTTATAGTCGATAAAGTTCTCGTCGTTCAGCAGAAGGAGGGCGGCGGAGGCTATCAATCCTACCGTGGCAGGGCGCAAGCCCAAGAAGGCGGCTTCTACGTATTTATTCTGCCGGAAACGGGTGAAGTAATGCACAATAATCCATATCAACACAAACGAGGGAAGACATACGGCCAGCGTAGCCAGACAAGAACCCAGCACGGCCATCTCTAACGGATAACCGGCATTGAGAACCGAGGCATAGCCCACGTAGGTGGCGCTGTTGATACCAATGGGGCCGGGCGTTGTTTGAGAAATTGCCACAATATCGGTAAATTCCTGCATACTAATCCATCCATGTTTATCTACTACTTCATCTTGGATGAGCGAAAGCATAGCATATCCCCCGCCGAAATTGAAGAGCCCGATTTTTATATACACCCAAAAGAGTTGCAGGAATATCATATCAATCCTTTTTTATCCGTAAACCGTAGAAAAGTCCTCCTACGGCAGCGGCGATAATAACGTAAATGGGAGAAACGCCCAATAACCAAACAACCAAGGCTGAGGCAATAGCGATAAACGAAGTTTTCCACGTAAGACCTACCGAACGGGCTGCCGTGAAACAAGGCGCGGCAATCAGGGCAACCACCGCCGGACGAAGCCCTTTGAATATGTTTTCTACCCATACATTGTCTCGTATCTGTGTAAAGAAAAGGGCGATGAAGAGAATCATCAGGAAAGAAGGCAGGATGGTTCCCAGCATACACACCAAACTTCCCGGTATCTTCTTTAATCTATATCCCAGGAATATGGAAATATTAACGGCAAAGATGCCGGGCATGGATTGCGATACGGTAAAGAGGTCGAAGAAGTCTTGCCGGCTCATCCAGCCGCGCCCTACTACTTCCCGTTCAATGAGTGGTAGCATCGCATAACCTCCTCCAATGGTAAAAGCGCCAATGCGTGTGAAGGTAAGAAATAGCGTCCAATACATTTATCTTCTGCGTACGCTGCGTACCGGGGAGGTTTTCTCTGCCTTTGCAGGAGGCGCGGCTTTGGGTTGATCTTTCTTTACGGAAGAGGAGGTAGAGGCGGCCGCCCGCTTGGCTGCTTTTGCCGCTTTTTTGGCCTCTTTGGGGTCGGTTATCCGGTTACTGTCCGGTTGCCAGTAGAGCGATTGTTGGAAGGTTTCCAATTGTTTTTCTATTTCCTGTTGAGCTAATTTCAGCGAATCGGGTTCCGGATAGTATTCGCGTAGCGTTTTGTTCAGCAGGTTTTCTGTTTTGATGATTTCGCCGTCGAACATGCGACGACGAAAATAATCGTCGATGGTGAAGGTTTTCGCATTGTTTATATCCGACGTCATAATCAAGGTGTTGCTGATGTAGGGACGGATATTTTCGTAAGGCAACCAGAAAAGCGGTAAGCGCTGTTCGCCCAAGTCGCCCGTTGTGGTGAGAATGGGGCAGAGCGCCAGCGTCTTTACGTCGAATACGGAATTGTTCTGGTCGAAGTACCAGGCCTCCTTTACGTAATAGGCGCGTACATCGGCCGAAGGTATATCGCTTTCGTTGATTACAAGGGCCGGCTCGGCCTCTCCTGCTACGGGAACTTCTTCGTAATAGATGTAAGCCCTGTCGAGTACGTCTTTCTTAAAGTCTATGATATGCTCGTCGTCAAAAACTTCATAGCCGTCGAGGTATTCGTATACCGGAAGTTTTCCTTCGCTGAGGAGCTGGAAGATGGAGGAAAAAAGATTCATCGTATGATTCAACGGCCGAACAGGATAGTAAAGAGGGGCGTTCTGCTCTTTCGTCATATCAATTTCGCGGTAGATAGTACGTATCCAGCGGGCATTACCTATCTCCTGCGTCAGGCGTTCGTTCATGTCTTGCGCCCGCACGGTAAGTTCCGGCAGACCGGTGTCCTTCTTTACCGTTTCCCGTTCGCCGGTACGGGCGCGGGGCGATCTGCGTTCCGGTTGTTCGTTGGTATTTTGCGCATATAAAGAGCCGCATAGTGCGAGAGCGCTTAATAACGTTAGTATGTAATGCAAGCGTTTCATATCTTTTTATCTTAGTTTACTATTACTTGAATGGGAGGGATGGAGCGTTCTACGCCGTCGGGGCCACGGGCTACGACACGGTTCACCCAGAATTGTTTTCCACGAGCCAGTCCGCGGATGAAGTTCTTTTGCCGTTCGGAGAAATTTCCTCCCTCCGTTGGCTCATTAATCATATTGCCGAACGAATCGGGATAGATGAGTTCGAAGCGCAAAACGGTAAATTGGATATTCAATATATCGTCGTCGATAGCGGCCAGGATACCGCCGGCTTCCATCAGGTTGCGCTTCGGGATTGTGCCGCCCCGGAATTTACGCACGTTGCCGTTGGCGTCCTTATATTCGATATAGGGCATAGGATCGGGAAGCATCCGGATGCGGAAGGGTGTTTTGGCCATTTCTATCCGGCGTCCGTCCGCCATTTGTGCGCTGACGGTTACTACGGCTTCCTGCCCCACGCTGTTGGCTGCCGGAAAAGCATCCCAGATAGATTCGCCTTTCTTGGTTAATCTGCCGGTCGATATGGTGGGGAATACGCTCCCGCTGGGTATGCCGGGCACGGCAATGCGGATGGGGTTTTCTATCCCGGCATAGAGGATATTCATCAGGGTGGGCGCTACGGTTGCTCCCGGCTCGGTGACAAAATATTCGCTTCTGAAGTCGCGACGCAACGTTGTGCCGTCGCTGTTGGGCATTTCGATGTACCCCTCTACCGGGAAGGTGCCGGTGGAAGACGTGGGAACCACAAAGCGCCCATTGGCTTCCGCGTCCAACATGCGCCCGTTTACATACACGGCGGGGCGTTTGGTGGAGTCGATGGCCGAGAGTACGATGTTGGCTTCGTAAGAACTTCCCCGCATCACAATCTGGCTGACGGGCACCACCTGGGCTTCTACCATATTGACGCGGTAATCGCCTACGTCTACGCTGTTCAGCAAATTGCTCATCACTTCTCCCTGCACGTAGCGGATGTCGCTTTGCAACTTGGTGAGCAGGGTGATGGCGGCCGATACCGGCATGTTTTCGAACAGGGATTCTTCCCATTTGCGTCCGTTTATGTCCGCCTGACGCGAGGGCGTGGTGCTGAGGCTTTCTTTGATGATGCGGTTTTTTTCCGGGTCTTGCACCAGATTGGCCATCAGGGTACGGTAGGAGTCGATGGCGTCGCGCAGGTTTTTGCCTTCGCCGTTCAGCGGGGCCAGCATGATACGCGAGGCGGCTTCCAGGTTGTCTTTATGCTGAATATCGGTTACGTCGCCGTTCTTTCCGTCGGCTACTTTTACGATGCGTTCCTTCAACTGCTGTACATAATTATAGATATCTTCCGAGGCGCTTGTCACCTGCACGCCTTTGTTATACCATTCCCTCACCTTGTCGGGGTTTGCCTGATAATACGTATCCAATTCCCGGCTCACGATGGTGTTGCGTTGCGTTGAATTTTCGATGGAGTGGTGCAAACTGTCTTCCACCAACACAAAGCCATCCAGCACTTCGGACGAGACATTGAGCGCCATCATGGCGATAAACACCAGGTACATGAGGTTTATCATCTTCTGGCGCGGAGAATTGGGATTGTTTACTACGGCCATCGCTTATTTGGTTTGATACGGATTGTGCGGGTAGGGGTTCTGAACGGGGGGGATACCCATATTGACGGTCATGGCCTGCAACAGGCGACTGTACACCTGATTGAGTTGGGCTAATTGCTGGGCCATCTTTTCTGTTTCCGACCGGAATACGGAGCTATCCACTATCGAGCCGTCGTAAAGTTCGCGGATGCGGTTTAGCCCGGCATTGATGTGTTCGATCGAGCTGATTTGAGAACTGATGCTCCTCAACTGCACTTCGTAAATGGTATTCAGCCCGGACACGTTGCGGTTGAGCAGTTCCATTTGCTGTACATAGTTTTGCGAACTGCGGTTGATGCCGTCGGATACGTTCGAGAGCGAATGGGTGATGGAGCCGAAGCGTTCCATATCGCCCGCTATGGCGGAGAGTTGTTCTAAGTACTTCTGCGTTGCCTCGGTAAGCTGAGGTATCTCGGCTATCCGGTCGGCGGCGTCGAGCAGTTTTTGTATGCCGGAGGAAAGCTGCTGCGAATCATTGTTCGACAGACCGACGCCTCCCTGTATCGTTCCCTGCAGATGGAGCGAAGCGCCTTGTACCGTTCCCCCTATGCCGGGCGCCGCGCCGGTTATCACTTGCGTTCCCTGAGCGGGCGCGGAGGTTTGCGTAAAGTCCGGACGATCTAAAGGATTCTTCGATTTGAGTACCGGAAATACATCTTCCCAATGATAATCGCTGTTTGGTCTTTCAAAACCAAACACAAAGAAGACGAAGAACTCCGTAACCATCCCAACGGCCAGCATCGTATTTCCGTAGGGGAGGTGCAGAATTTTAAACATGGCTCCCAGGATAACGATAGAGGCTCCCCAACTGTAACAAAAGTTGAGCAACCGCTTGCCTTTGTCGCTGGAGAGATACATCTCTACTCTATTTTTATATCTTCTGTATTTTCCCATTTTTATTTGGTGTTATAATCCATATACTATGATGTTTTGCCCGTTATTTTTTTCCTTTAGATCGCGAGAAGCCGATTTGCGTACGCACGCAACGGAAGCCGATGTACGAACGGGTTTCGTTTTGATACTCGAACGTGCGCATGTCCGAGCGGATAAACTGGGCTACGTCTTTCCACGAGCCGCCGCGCACTACTTTCTTCTTCATCGCATAAGGGTCTTCGCCGGCCGCATTGTAGCGCAGGTCGGGATTCATATCGTTCATCTGCCTTGGGCCGGATTCGGAGTAGACGGTGGCCGTCCATTCGGCCACATTGCCGGCCATGTCGTAGAGGCCAAATTCGTTGGGCGAGAACGAGCCTACGCGCGAGGATATCAGGTGTCCGTCTTCGGTATAATTACCGTTTCCGGGTTTGAAGTTTCCCAAGAAGCAATCTTTGCTTTGCAGTTCGTCCGTAGCCCAGGGGTATTTGTATTCGTTTTTGCCGGTACGTGCGGCATATTCCCATTCGCCTTCGGTGGGGAGGCGGAAAGGCTCTACCACTTGTCCGGCCGGCAGATTGGCCGAAGACTTGAAGAGGTTGGTACGCCAGATGCAGAAAGCGGAAGCCTGTTCCCAGGATACGCCTACCACGGGATAATCGTCGTAGCCGGGATGCTGGAAGTACATACGCATATAGGGTTCGTTGTAGGCGTTGTTGAAGTCGTTTATCCAGCAGGTTTCGTCGGGATAGATATTTACGATATAGGTATGTAGGAAATCCCATTCGCTGCTCAGGGGTCGGGTGATGGTTTGGCGGATGATGCGTCCTTCTTCGTCTATGTAGGCGGTATCTTTCGAGATCATCACTACGTCGTCCGGATTTACGGCGATGTCGGTATTCCGTACCCGTTCGGCGGGGTCGAGGCGGTGTTTGCGCAAAGCGGCCGAGGTGTAATCGTACCATTCGTAGCGGAAAAACATTTGTTTTTCGTCCAAGCGGCGTTCGCCGGTAATGGGGTGGTTATAGTAAACGCTTTCGATGGCAAGCTGTTCGTCTTCGGTGGCTCTTCTCCAGGGGATGGGGCGGTTCCAGTCGAGGTGGGGCGTTACGGGTTCGCCGTATCGGTCTTCCGTTATCTTGAAGAGGTCGTTTCCGCCGTAGGCCGGGTCGGCGAGGCGCTCGCGGATAATGGAATCGCGCACCCAATAGACAAACTGCCGGTATTTGGCGTTGGTTATTTCCGTTTCGTCCATCCAGAAGGCGTCGAAAGAAACGCCTTTGGTTTCTTCCATCATCCCCCATAGCGAATCTTTGTCGGCCGGTCCCATGCGGAAGGCGCCCCGTTTAATCAGCGCCATGCCGTATGGCGACGGTTCGGTTACGGCTGCCAGCCTGGCGCCGGTCACTTCTCCTCCGCCCAGCAGCGAGCGGCCGCAGGAGAAGAAGAAAAGGATGCTTGTGAGCGCTAATAATACTTTTTTCATATCTTACAATATACGTACACTTTTATGTCTATAATTTCCTGTCTTTGCTTTGTTGAGCTTCACTTTGTATCGCACCATCAGTTCGTGGCTTCCGCTGCCGGCTTTCAGCAGGGGGCCGGTGGGGAAATCGTACGCATAGCCTACTTCTATGTTTGCAAAGGAAGCTCCCAGCATCACGATGGCTTCGTATCCCCGCCAGGAAAGGCCTCCGCTGAACATTTTGTTATACATCACTCGTGCGGTAACGTCTACCTGAAAGCTTTGCAGGTCTGTCTTCATAAATACGGAGGGTTGCAACTCAAATAACGAGTTCTTAAACTCAATATTGTACCCTCCGGTGAAATTATATGCCCGTCCGATATAGGTGCTGATGTTTTCTTCCAATTCCAATTGAGGCTCCAGGATGTGGGTGGAGGCTATGCCGAGGTAGAATTTCTTGTGCGTGTAGTAGAGGCCGGCATTGATATCGAAGGCCATGCCGTTTACTTCGGTTTGGGGGATGGCTTCGTCTTCGATGGCTTCGTCTTCCGAGCTGCCGAAGTCTGCTTTGCTTCCATCGAAAGAGATGCTGACCAGTCCGAGTTGGGCGCCGATGCTCAGGGAGCCGCCCAGGAGGTTTTGTTTGTAGGCAAATTGTGCGGATACGTGCGAGTTGGCGAATAGTCCTATGGTTTCGGTCGATAGGGAGAGGCCTACGCCGGTTCGCATCTTTCCCAGCGTATAAGGCATGTCGAGGTAAATGAACGATGTTTGCGGGGCGCCCGGCATACCCACCCATTGCCGGCGATGAAGGCCAAAGACGTTCAGGTCTTCGTTCGTGCCTGCATAGCCGGGGTTGTAGTATCCCATGGCCATAAAGTACTGGCTGAACTGCGCATCGTACTGTGCGCGGAGGCTACCGGCGCAGACGACCCAGAGGATAAGAGAGAAAAACAAGGGTTTCATAACAAAAAAACAACGCTCGGCGGAGCGGTAAATTGTACAACCTCTTGTTTTTCTCTCTTCTATCGGCCGTCAGTCTTCTACCGGTCCGTTGTTTTCTCCGTCGTCGGGGTCTTCGGAAAGAGGCGTTTCGGGTTCTTCCGGTTCTTCGGGTTTGTCTTTTTCTTTCGAGGCGGTGATGCCGGCATGACGGTGGTAGATGGTGGTGAACTGGTGGATGAGGGCGTTGAGCGAATCGGCAATCTTCTCCAGCGCTCCCAGCGGCCCGCGTTCGCGTTTGGCGTCGGTGGCGTCGGTGCGAACGAGGTAGAGGGCGTCGAAGATACGAAATTGAATAACCCGAATATAAAACTCTTACTCCTCACAAAACAACTCCGTAAAGGAGAGCTGTACGATTTCGATTACGACAATCAGATCATTGAACATGAAAAGACACTTAAAAAAGGCTCTGCAAAAAAACAGAACGATGATTGACGAGTGGTTGGAGGCTCTGCAAAAAAACAGAGCGATGATTGACTAGTGCTTGGAGGTTCTGCAAAAAAACAGAGCGATGATTGACTAGTGCTTGGAGGCTCTGCAAAAAAACAGAGCGATGATTGACGAGTGCTTGGAGGCTCTGCAAAAAAACAGAGCGATGATTGACGAGTGCTTGGAGGTTCTGCAAAAAAACAGAGCGATGATTGACGAGTGCTTAGAGGCTCTGCAAAATAACAGAGCAATGATTGACTAGTACTTGGAGGCTCTGTAAAAAAACAGAGCGATGATTGACTAGTACTTGGAGGCTCTGCAAAATAACAGAGCGATGATTGACTAGTGCTTGGAGGTTCTGCAAAAAAACAGGGCCATGCCGGGCTTTTCTTCCCATGCCAGGCCCGCAAGATGGCGGCTTCCCTGAATGGTACGTAAACAATTCTGCTATATTTGTAAAATATTCGTTTCTTTTGCTACATTTGTATCGCCTTTAAAAGGACATTAAATGTCACATTACAAATAATTCAATTAAAACGATTATCAAATGGAAAAAAAATTATTTTTTACCCTAATTTGTTTCATTGCCATATCTTGGGCAAGGCCGGTTGAGGCCGCAGAGGCAAATCGCAAGCAAGATAACATAGAGGTAAATACACTCATCGGCCACTGGAGATTCGAAAAAGCCGAAATCCTCGAAAAACAACCCAATGCGCCGCATTTTACCGTAAAAGAAACCATCAGCCGGATTGCCGACATGCAGACCTTCGCCTTTTGCTTCTATCAGGCGCTGACACACCTCGACTTTATCTCCGAAAACAGGCTGATGTTTGAATCCTTAGATACGCCGACTACCGAAACGGACTATCGGCTCATCCCTCAAGACAACGGCGACACCCTCCTGGAAATATTCATACAAAAGGAAGACCGGGAAATCCCCATCCCCACGGGCTTTGAATACAAAATAAGCCTGGCAGGAACCGACCGGCTCGCCATAACCGTCGAAACCGTTTGCCTGAACGGAGAATTTATCGCCGTTTACCTCACGCGAAGCATGGAATCTACACATTATAATTTGTCACTAAGATGAGAACAAACAACCTTCGCCAATGGGCCGCCGCCATCGGCCTGCTGGCCATCGGCCAATTCGCACACCAGGCTCACGCCCAATGCGACAATATTACCATCAACATTGCCGCAACGGCTTCTACCTGCCAGTCGGACGGCAAACTGACCGTAACGCTGACCGGCCCGGACGTTACCAACCTCGATATGACTACCGCCCAGTATGCCATCACCCCCGTATCGGGCACCGCCTACTCGCAAAGCTGGGCGCAAGCGCCGGGCGGCGTGCTTACCGGTATCCCCCCCGGCACATACACCGTGCAGGTACGCGCCTTTTGCTCGGCAAACAATGACTATGTAGTGAAATCTACCGGCAATACGGCTACCATCGCCGGTAATTATGTGGTGCCGAACATCTATGTCAACACTGTACGCAAAACGTTCAATTGCACAGGAAAATACATCGGCCGGATACCCATCGTCATTTCCGGAGGGCGGGCGCCTTATAGCATTACCATGACAAGCAAACCGGCTACGTATACCGGGCCGACCACCTTCTCCATGAGCGCCACCGGTACCCTGGACGTGGATAATCTGCCGGCCGGCAATTACGCCTTTACCGTAATAGACGCCTGTACATACAACACCTCCCTTACGGCTACCGTAGGTACGTATACGGCCGACATTGTAGCGGATATGATATACCCCTATCTTTATATGCCGGGAAGCTACACTGCGGATTGCCGTGCAGTAAGAATCTATAAGTACCTTAGTAGCACCGCGCACGAACTCTATCCCATTTTTACTTCAGAATTTTATGAAATAGGTTTTACCTACAATGCTACCACCCAACCAACCGCGTGGCAGGAACTAACCAATTCTTCTCCCTCTTCTTATTATATAGATTATACGCTACCGGTAGACCGGGACGACTTTAAAAAGAACAACAATTATCTTGCCGTATGGCTAAGAATCAAAGGAACAAACTGCGCATATAAAGTACAAGATGTAAGAGCGTTGAATGGTCAATCTCATCCTGCTCCGTCCTATACGCCGGTTAATTGCGATACGGTTCAGGTGGGTCATTACCTGTATGCTACATACATATATAATTTCTTTTGCTGGCCCTATCAGTGGTGCGTGGTACATCCTGCCAATTCGACCAACCCGACCGACACCATCATACCCTGGTCGGATCCGGTTACAAGTACCGGTACAATTACCACCAAGATGCCTTATGGGTCGAGGATTGTCTATCGGGATGTGAAAGGAGCTATTTTCACAAGAGACATACAAAGTTCTTTTATTAACTCTATTACTTCCACTTACACTTACAATACTTCATATACAACTCTCGACCCCAATACCGGTTATTTTCCATCTTCCCCCGCTTTGTATGCAAGCGGAAGTTCCTTTCCTGTGGGGACAAGAGTACAATACATCAGCGGGCCTGCCGGAACGCCGATACCTCGGTTTTCCGACATTACCACTACAGTGAGCACAAACTATATATGGCCTTATTCCAATTCGACCTCACCCACCGGCTATATCTCTTCATCTATTATTGCTCCCTATGTGTACCCGCTTCCGGGGACTTATACCTTCCGAGTTACATTGCCCGATTGCGGAACGAGAGACATTAGTTTTAATCTACAAGTATACCGCTTAGCCCCCTTTCTCTCTATTGGTAGCGCTCAGGAAACGTGCGACGGACTGCGTATTTTCCCCGCCGGGCAGATACAGTATAACTATAGCGGGACATGGTATAACAACTCCACCTGGTATTCGATAGAAACCGCTCCTTCGGGAGTAACCGTAGACCGGACAGGCGTACAGCCCGGAGGCTCGCTCTTGCTGCCGGCCTCGGGTCAATACGTCATTAAGATGACATCCTCGCAAAGCACCAATACAAGCAACTATTCCGCCGTGGATACCATCCACGTAACGTACCAGAAAAAAGCGTTAGCCTTAGACGTGGGCGTCACCTCGGCCTACGTATGTGCGGGAAGCGGTACCGGCCTGGGCGCCATACGTGTGCAGGGAACCAATGGTTCGGGCAATTATACCTACCAGTTGAGAACCCAAGGGGGCGCCGCCGTGATACAAACCAACACCACCGGCGTATTCTCCTACGGGGCAGCCGGGGATACCTATACCGTTCGGGTGATAGACAACGATTGTAACACGCAGTTCGACCAGAACGTGACCATCCTCGACCTCTCCGACGCTCAGATTACATACGCCGGCGGAAGCGTCAACAACGTATTTTGCGAAGGTCAGACCCTCCGGGTAAACTGCATCACGCTCGGCTCCACCACATACAGTTGGACAGGCCCGAACGGGTGGACGTCTACTCAGCAGAATCCCACGCGCCCCAATGCCACGCCCGATATGTCGGGACGCTATACGGTAACGGTCACCCCCGAAGGCTGCGGCATCCCTATGACGCAATACATCGACATCGTAGTAAGCCCCTGCGTAGCGGCAGTGAATCCACATCTGCGTTCGCGGGTAGTACAATAACAAAAGTTGTTGCCATTATAATGAAACCATTTACGTATATTTGCGCGATTTTTACTTTTATTGCGATTTTTAATTCTGGGCACCTCTAAAAACTCAGTATCTCATTAAGGATAATAAATATATTGTTGAACAGTAGGATATTATTATATATTTTCGTACATTTGC
>JAISZY010000127.1 GCA_031284375.1 Tannerellaceae bacterium
GAATGGAGGGGAGAGAATTTGTTGCACAACCGCCTGAACGCCGGATGGCAATTCTCCGAACATTGGCGGATAGACGCTGGCATGAGAAACCGATACATCGCCGGAAACTTGGGAGAAAAGACGCAGGAACTGCATGTTGCGTTCGACCGCCTCTACCTCACTTTCGAGAAAGAGAAATGGAACCTTCAACTCGGCCGGCAGCGCATCAACTGGGGGCAAACGTTGGTATGGAATCCTAATGACATATTCAACACCTATTCTTTCTTCGACTTCGATTATGTAGAACGTCCGGGCTGCGATGCTCTCCGGACTACCTACTATCACAGTCCGACCGCTTCTTCCGAACTGGCTGTGTCCCTCAATGCTTCGCACCGGGCAACGGCCGCCCTGCTGCACCGCTGGAACCGGAATAACTTCGACTATCAGGTGATGGGAGGCCTCTATGCCGAATCAGACTTCGTGCTGGGTGGAGCCTGGAGCGGCGATTTCGGCGGCCTGAATTTTCGCGGTGAGTTTTCGCTCTTCCAGCCCCTGGGTGAACTGTTGGCCGACAGTGGCCTGGTGATGGCTGCTTCGGTGGGGGTGGACTATGTTTTTCCCAATTCGCTGATGTTTCAGGCAGAGGTCTTGTATAATAATGTGAGTAAGGCCTTTTCTGCTGCCGGGTTGATGGGCTTGTATGCGGCGCCCTTGTCGGCTAAATATCTGTCGGTATGTGATTGGAATTTGTTCGGGCAAGCCTCCTGGCCGCTCACTCCCCGTCTAAATTCGTCACTCTCGGCTCTCTGTTTTGCAGAGATACAATCGTATTATGCCGGCTTTTCCCTCGACTATTCCGTGATCGAAAACCTCGACTTTTCATTCATTGCCCAGTACTTTGCCGCTACGGAAAAAGCCGGGTTGGGAAATATGCAAATATTATTAGCTTTCGCAAGACTAAAATATTCATTTTAAGCATTAAATTTGCCGCAATACAAATACCATCCAAATTTTATAGAACATGAAAACGAAAAAGCTATGTATGGCCGCTTTAGCAATGTGCCTCTTCTTGTCATGCGGCGAAAAGGAAGAAGAGCTTACGCTTTCGGGATTAAAGAAATCCGATTTTATTACTGAGGTAGAAGGGAAACCTGTTGCCTTGTATGTCCTGAAAAACAAGAATGGCCTAGAGGCCGCAATTACAAACTACGGAGGCCGCTGGGTTTCCATGATGGTACCCGATAAAGACGGCAAGCCAACGGACGTTGTGCTGGGCTACGACAAGATTGCCGATTACCTGGCTTCATTCGGTAACTTCGGCGCCTTGATAGGCCGCTACGGGAACCGTATTGCGAATGCTACATTTACGTTAGATAGCGTAGCGTACTCGCTTCCGGCAAACAACAACGGGCATTGCCTGCACGGAGGTCCGGAGGGCTATCATACCCGCGTATGGGATGCCGTTCAGGTGAACGACCAAACCTTGGAATTGACCTATCTCTCGCCCGACGGCGAAGCAGGATTCCCCGGCAACCTGAACATCAAGGTAACGTATACCCTGACAGACAACGATGCCATCGACATCCGTTATGAAGCAACTACCGATAAACCGACTATCGTGAACCTGACACATCATAGCTATTTCAATCTCTCCGGTGTTCCGGGTTCGCAGATAACCGACCAGCTTATCCAAATCAATGCCGACGCGTATACTCCGGTGGACGCAACGCTTATCCCGACAGGCGTTATTGAATCGGTAGAAGGAACCCCGATGGATTTGCGTACGCTTATTCCCATCGGAGCACGCATAGATGAGCCTTTCGATCAGTTGCAGAAAGGGATCGGATACGACCATAACTGGGTATTGAACACAGAGGGCGATATAAACACCTTGGCGGCTAAAGCTGTTTCGGAACAAAGCGGCATCGTATTGGAAGTCTATACCAACGAACCGGGTATACAGTTCTATACCGGAAACGCCATGTCAGGCAGAGATGTAGGCAAACAGAGCGTGACTTACCCTCACCGTGGCGCTTTCTGCCTCGAGACGCAACACTATCCCGACAGTCCGAATCAACCGGACTTCCCCAGTGTCGTCCTCCTGCCCGGACAAACCTATCAAAGCTGCTGCATCTATAAATTTGCCGTCAATCAATAAGAGTTGACTGAATAAAAAATATCTCAGAAGCTTTGACGTATGCGATCGCTGGGATGCTGATTCAAAGCTTCTGAGATATTTTTTCTTTTGCCGGACGCTATTATGATGTTTTCCGTTTTTTTGTTCATAACAAAATCTCCCCAATTACTACTTCTTCCCCTTTACTACTTTAAGGTAAAAAAGACGAAAAAAAAGGGGAGTACGACAAATCCCCTCCCTTCCTCCGTCTGTCCGGACGCAACAATATAACAGACTTCTGATACGACTACAAAAGAAAGAAAACCGCTACCACTTCTTACTAAGAAGCGGAATCGGCAGGCTTGTTTGTGGGTGCAAACATGCAAAATATTTTTTAAATCAACAACATATTTAACCGGATATTTTACGGTTTTTTCTGGACAAGAATTCGTATATGTGAGTTAACAATCTAAGAACTATCTGTTTTAAAAATGTTTTCAAAAATAAAGTATTACTGAACATTAAGAAAATTGTATATTTTTCTGTCTACTTGTATCTGGACGTTTCCAGTGCAGCCTGTCTTATGTATGTTGTTTACAAAAATGTTTACAAGATATTCCGCACGTAGTCTTTCATTCCCTTGATAATACAGCACATACCCCACTTCTGGTTTCCGGTTCCGTTTCTTAGTAAGAAGTAGAATTTCAGAGGAACGTTTTAATACAAAGTCAGTCCGTAAAATATGGGACTGACGAGTTTTTCCACATAATAACGGTAGACCGCATCTGCCTTCTTAAACTCTGACCAACAAAAAATTACTTCTTCCTATATTTACTTGGTGTTGCTTGAAAACCTGAAAGAAATCTGCGCCTTTTTGAAACAGCTTGACAAGGGAAACTTCCTTTTCGATGATCTGGATATGCCCACTTATCCGCCGTTGCCAAAAACATGCAGGAAGACACTATTGTCCACTAAAAATTAGCGGAGGGTTAGAATTCAAAATTTTCAAATAAATCAGGTTCACCAGTACCATAGCGTTCTTTGTCATCATTGAATTTAGTCTTGTCGAAAAGCTTCCTCAGCGGTGTCTTGTCAGTGAGTGAAATACCGAGAATCTGCAAA
>JAISZY010000177.1 GCA_031284375.1 Tannerellaceae bacterium
TCGGCCAGCGCCTCTTCTTCGGTCGAGACTTGTGTAAAACGCGGCGGGTAACGAAGGCTGAGCGAGGTATATTCGTTAAATATTTGTTCGTCTACCCGTCCGTCGTCTTCCAGCATAAAGGAATCGTATTTCGTAGCGATAAGCAGCACGTTATAGATGCGCTTATTCATCAGATTGGCAAAGGAAGCGTCTCGGAAGACAAGATTTTTAAACGTAGGAATGGCGCTCATAGCAATTAGTTTGTCACTACTTCGTACGTATTTGTTCCGGTTTGTATTTTGCCGAAGTTATCCAAAGCGCGTACTTCAATGCGATGTTTGCCGGCCGGGAGGTTTGTTTCTATGGCGCCTTTCCACAGATGTTGGCATAGGATAGGATTGGAGGGGCGACGTCCTTGCGGCAGTGGGTCGTAAAAATCCCAATCCTGCACATAGCGCACGTAAGCCGGGTCGTACTCGTTTGCTTTCTGCATCTTTTTCCATTCTCCTCCGTCTATACGATATTCCGGCTTGGTCTCGTTGCTTCCCATAAAGAAATTGGCATAAATGGCGCTACCGGTAGATTGTCCTGCACGCACTACCTGGGGGGTATATACCCGGATTTGATAATCGGCAGATTCTCCCAGCACCTTATATTCCAGCGCATAGTCCGAACCGTTTACCCTAAGGAAAGCATATCCCTGGGGCGTTCCGTCTCGCATGGTTGTGACCGGTAATCCTTTTTCGTTCAAGATACCGGAATACCAGTCGCCACATGTAGTACCTACGTTATATTCCCGGATGGGTGTTGTCCGGGCAATGCCTTGTTTTTCGCCCATGAGGTTGAGACATTGAAAATGCGTATGAGCAGACAGGAACAACACCTGAGGATAATCCTTCAGCAGTTCGCATAGTTGTTTGCGGTCGGAATCCCGGAAGATGTTAGGGCCTTCTACGTCGGGCGAGACCGGGATATGAAAGGCCAGCACAATCAGTCTGTCGTTCGGCACATAGCGGAGGTTGTTTTTCACAAACGTCAGTTGATCTTCCCGCAAGCCGCCCCAATAGCCTTTGCCCGTTAGGGGATGAGGAAAGTAAATATCATCCAGAACAATAAAGTGCGCTTTGCCGTAATGGAACGCATAATTGGCAGGCCCGAAATGCGCTTCGAACGATTCGTCCGAGAAGCGGTCTTCTTTGGCGTCCACATTCATATCGTGGTTTCCCATCACGTTATACCAAGGCAAGCCTATTTGTTTCATCACCTGTTTGTAAGGTTGATGAAGCGTAAGATTATCGCCGGCCAGATCGCCCAACGTAATGCCGAAACGGATACCGGTTGTGTTTTCTGCCGCTTCGGTCACGATGCCTTTGGCCAGATAATCCAATTCCGTTTCGTTGTACACCTGCGGGTCGCCGAAGATAAAGGCGGAAAATGCTTCCGGTTCGTCGTACTTATACAAAGCAAAGTCCGTAGAAGGCGGGATATTCCCTGTCGGTTCGGCTCCCGGATAGCGCGAAGCCGGCGATCCGTTGGGTTTGTGGATGTAATACGTCCGGGGGAGGTTGAATGTATCTAAAGCCGGCTTGTATCCGGAGGGTTTGATTACAAAAATCACTTGGTCGTCTCCAAGCGGCAGGCGATACTTCCCCGCCTCGTCCGTCCGAACAACCTCCACTCCGTTGGATACCGCTACCTGAGCGATTCCTTTTTCTCGTCGGTCTTTCTTTCCGTTATGATTCAAATCGTCGTACACGTATCCCGTCACAAAGGATTGTCCCACAGCAGAAAGGGCTACGGCGATAAAAGCGCTGCAAAAAATCAATTTTCTCATGATGTTATTTTTTTTTGTGTGTAGGCAAATGGGAAGGAAGAAATTCGTGGAGCATACGAGACTCGAACTCGTCACCTTTAGACTGCCAGTCTAACGCTCTAGCCAGATGAGCTAATGCCCCTTTTTGTTTTCGGGTGCAAATATAAATGTTTTGTTGGGATATAAACTATCTTTGCAAAAAATAATTCCGCATTAAGATGATTGTTTACAATACCACGTATCATATTGATAAAGAAATTCTGGAAGAAGCTCTGGCTTATTTGAAGAAAATCTATATACCAACCATCATAACCGATGGAATACTTACCGAACCTTCTCTGATGCGTGTCATGCACGATATAGACGGAGGCGAGAACTATGCCGTTCAGTTTTATACAACCGATATAGATACGCTTAATACGTGGCTCGACAATGGAGGGAGGTCTATTCTCCAAGCTTTTGCGGCGCGTTTCGGTAATAAAATCGTAGGTTTTATTACCTTGATGGAGGTGATGGATTGGGATGAGGATGAATAAAGAACGTATCATATTGGGTATCGACCCCGGAACAATCGTAATGGGGTACGGTATCATCCGAATCGTCGGAAATAAGCCCAAGGTAGAAGCTTTGGGCGTTTTGCAATTGGATAAATATGAAGATCATTACTTGCGACTGAGCAAAATATTCGAACGGGTAACCGGATTAATCGACGAATACCTGCCCAACGAACTGGCTATCGAAGCGCCTTTCTTCGGCAAAAATGTGCAGAGTATGCTGAAACTCGGTAGAGCGCAGGGGGTAGCCATAGCCGCCGCCCTCAACAAAGGAATACCCATCTTCGAATACGCTCCTCTGAAAATCAAAATGTCTATTACCGGAAATGGAAGCGCCTCCAAAGAACAAGTGGCAGGAATGCTTCAGCGTTTTCTCCATATCCCGGACCAAAACATGCTTCCACAGATGGATGCTACCGATGGATTGGCCGCCGCGGTTTGTCATTTCTTCCAAACCAATACCCCTGTTGCGGAAAAGAAATATACCGGATGGAAAGATTACATCAACAAAAATCCCCAGAAAGCAAAAAAAGATGGTTAACTATTATCTCTAACCGTTAACCATATCCGATTGGATACCTTGACTTTTATTTTTCCAATATGAAAAAAAAAATTAATTATACAATTCCTTGATTCATCATGGCCTTGGCCACTTTCATAAAACCGGCCACATTGGCGCCTTTTACGTAATTGATATAGTTGCCTTCCCTTCCATACGCAACGCATTGCTCATGAATATTCTCCATAATCTGGTGCAGCCTGGCGTCTACCTCCGAAGCTGCCCACGAAAGATGCATGGCATTTTGCGTCATCTCAAGTCCCGATGTAGCCACTCCGCCTGCATTGACGGCTTTGCCCGGCGCAAAGAGCGCTTTGTGTTCGAGAAATACATCTACCGCCTCGGCTGTGCATCCCATATTGGAGGCTTCGGCCACGCAGAGTGTTTGATTGGCAATAACCTGCCGAGCATCATTCTCGTCCAATTCGTTTTGAGTGGCGCAAGGAATCACAATGTCGGCTTTCTGTTCCCACGGCCGTTTGTCGGGATAGAATATGGCGCCGGAAAATACATCCGCATAAGGTTCTACCACGTCGTTTCCCGTATTACGCAGTTCTAATAAATAGTCTATTTTATCGCCCGAAATTCCATCCGGGTCGTACACATATCCGTCCGGGCCTGAAATAGTGATTACTTTAGCGCCCATTTCGGTCGCTTTCGTTGCGGCTCCCCAGGCCACATTGCCGAAACCCGAAAGAGCT
>JAISZY010000188.1 GCA_031284375.1 Tannerellaceae bacterium
AATCCAAAACGCCAAACCGGTAGTTGGGGCATCGCGCAAAAAATCCAAAACGCCAAACCGGTAGTTGAGCCGTCGCGAGAAAAATCCAAAACGCCAAACCGGTAGTTGGGGCATCGCGCAAAAAATCCAAAACGCCAAACCGGTAGTTGAGCCATCGCGCAAAAAATCCAAAACGCCAAACCGGTAGTTGAGGCATCGCCGGAAAAATCCAAAACGCCAAACCGGTAGTTGAGGCATCGCCGGAAAAATCCAAAACGCCAAACCGGGCGTTTGGGCATCACGGAAAAAAAATAGGATTTTGTAGAAAAAAAATCGCCGTTTTGTTTGGCCAAAAGAATAATTCACTACATTTACCGGCGTGTATAAACAACATTATCAAACTAAATACAATTACCGACATGAAAGAGATTAAACCCCGTCCGACGTTCGTCAAGAAACTGCGTAATGCCGAGCATTTTGACTTTTACGACGTTATTTTCAAGCATATTGACGCCCAGGCTAATAAGCCTGCAACACTCGTGCCCGAATGGCAGATTTTCCGGACTGTCTTTGAAAAAGAAGACGCTATCTACAAACGCCATCTACGGCAAGAAAACACGGAGCTTGTGAATCAAGCGCACGAGAAACGCCGAAATGCCTATATGGCGCTCAAACGCCTCGCCGAGGCCGGTACTTACAGCGATACGCCGGCAGAGAAAGCCGCCGGAGACGAACTGATAGGCGTAATAGACAACTATCCCGATATTTATCATGCTCCCAAAAACGAAGTCTCGGCCATGAGCGTTAATCTGATACAGGATTTGAGACTGCCCAAGCACGCCGCCGCCGTAACGCTGCTGGGCGTAAGCAACGCTATCGACCGCTTTGACCGCGATAACGAAAGCTTTATCGCCCTCTATGCCGACCGGGCGTACAGCGTGGGAGAAGAAAAAGAAGAAGGCAGCCTGAAGGAAGCGCGCGAATTGGTGGACAACGAATTTGTGAACCTGATAAACACCATCAATGTGATTTATCGAATCAACGAACTGCAACAACCCAAAGATGCGGAGGTAAGCGCCGTGCTGTCCGATATCATTCTCTTTATCAACTCGTACATCTATCAGTACGAAACCATCTACTCCCGCCGAAACCCGAAGTATCATACCTCCGGAGACAATAACAAACCCTCCCTGCCGGACGACGAAACGCCTGTGGAACCTTCCGTTCCTTCCATCCCCGAATTTTCCGTCGCCACGCAAGAAATAACGGGCGAGAGCGCCGTCATCTCCGGCTACGGCACGCAGATGACGCTCCGGGCTGCCGACCCTCAGGCCTTTGCCGACGTTCTCTACCCCGTAGCCCAAGGCTGCGCCCTGGTACTTACCTATCCCGAAACGGAGAACAGCGAAACGTTCCTGATAGCGGATTTCCTGTTCGACAACGAAGGCGCCACCCCCGTGGGCCTCGTAGTAAATGCGCCGAACAGCTACACGGCCTTTGTGAAACCTTTCAGCCCTTCGGGCGATGCCGAAGCCGAAATCTTCTTAGACGGCCAACTCATCGCTCTCCTCTTGGGCGTGCAATTTCCGGCCACGATGAGCGAGGGATGAGGAAGACTAAAAGTTTGATTTGAGGGCACCTCTAAAAACCCCAAACTCTGCGTTACGCTCCGTCGGCAAAATGCTCATTTGCTTTAGTAAACTCCGCTTTTGCCTCTGTCGCAAGCCTTGATTTTGGGGTTTTTAGAGGTGCCCTTGAAGCAAAGAGAGAACCTCTAAGAACCCTAAACGTTGCGCTGCGCTCCATGGCGCGCTTTGACTTTGGGTTTTTAGAGGTTCTCTCTTTCATGGGGGGATACAAAAAATTAAGGGGTGTCTCCCGACATCCCCTAATCAAACTTTGTTAACCTTAAATCTAATACTATTATGAAAAAACCACAGTGCAAATATACGGGCTTTTCTATAACCGTCAATAGATTATATGCTAAATAATGTTTCCAGGCATATAAAAAAAATTAATTACTCTCTTTATAATCAAGCCAAACCTTCATTTTTCCGGCTTCGCGATTATCCCAGCCGTAATAAGGAATGTACACAATATCTTTATCCTCTGATAAAGAGGCTTTAATGGCAACAATACCGTGCAGCATATCAACAAAGCCGGTTTGAAATTTCGTATCGGGCGATAGTGTGACGTCCTCAAAATTTTCTTTGTTGTCCACTTCTTCCACGCAATAAACAATAGGGCCACGCTGAACGGCTCGTTTCCCGGCGTTTTCACTTACGCGCGGGTCGGCGGCTACAACTTCTACGGGCATATCGAATGTAAGAGAGATTTGGTCGCCCGCTTTCCATGTGCGATTCAAAACGGCATACCCCTTTTCAACCGGAACGGATGCCTGACTTTCTCCATTCACCTCAAGAGCGTAAGACTTACACCAGGCCGGAATACGGAGGCGGATATCTTCCTGCAAAGGAGAAGAAAGCGATACGATGTGGAGTTTTATCGCGCCATCCCAGGGATAACCGGTCTCTTGCCGTAACGTTATCCGATGCGATCCAACCGTAAACTCGGCCGTATTCCCGATGTATAAGTGTACCCATATCGCATCGGCCGACGTTCCGTATATGTAATTTCCGATAGACGGCAAAAAACGGGATACCTGACTGGGACAGCAGGCGCAACCATACCACTCCTGCCGGTGATGCTCTCCCTCCGAGGCCAAAGGATTGACGTAAAAGAAACGATCGCCGTCCAAAGATATCCCGGCCAAAGCGCCGTTGTACATCGAGCGTTCCAATACGTCTATATATTTGGAATCGCCGGAAAACCGATTCATGCGCGAGTTCCAGTACACCATCCCTACCGAGGCGCAGGTTTCGCAATAAGCTTCGGCATTAGGCAGGTCGTAATCGACGGTAAAACCTTCGTTGTGTTTGGACGAGCCGATTCCGCCGGTTACGTACATGTTTCGCAGAACGACGTCGTCCCACAAACGGTTCAGCGCGTCGATGTATCCGGAATCTTTCTTCAATGCCGCCACATCGGCCATTCCGCAGTACAGATACATGGCTCGCACGGCATGTCCGGCAATGTCGGTCATATCGCGTACCGGCATATCGTCTTGATAATAGGACGGATTCCATTCTCCTTCCTCTCCTTTGCTGCCATATCCGCGCCCACGTTCATCGAGGAGCCAGTTGGCAAAATCCAGATAGCGTTCCTCATTCGTTACCTGATACAACTTCGCCAGCGCCAATTCTATTTCTTCGTGTCCCGGCACCCAATGCCGTTTTCCGGGGCCAAAAGTATCCATCATATGATTTGCCATGCGAATCGTAACGTCCAGCAGTTTCCGTTTTCCGGTAGCCTGATAATAGGCCACGCCGGCTTCTATCATGTGCCCGGCGCAATACATTTCGTGTTTATCCATATTCTGCCAGCGTTTGTCCAATCCGGTGAGCGTATAGAAGGTATTGATGTATCCGTCGGGTTGCTGGGCGGCGGCAAATTTATCGATCCATTCGTCGGCCTTTTTCTCCAATTCGGGGTTCGGATTATTCTTCAAGGTATAGGCAATGCCTTCCAGGGCTTTGTAGACGTCGGAATCGTCGAAGAAGATACCCGAATGTTCCCCTTCACCCTTGGCCGCATTTTCGAAGTTCCGTATGCGCCCGGTTTGATTCTCTATCTGGTCGATGCAAACGGCCAGCGTGGTGGTGGCATGATTGGCCAACCGGGGCGCCCAGAAATTGTCGGTAATCTTTACGTGCGAGAAATCAACCGCATCGATCATTTTAAAGGGTTGTTCTCCCTCTTTTCCGGCACATCCGGCAAGAAATAGTCCGGCCGGAATGATAAATAAAAAAGAATGTTTCATGGTTATTCTATCACTATATTACTTTACACTAATATTATTTTCATGCTCAAGGCGCTGTTGGTCGGCCAGCAAGCGTTCGCGGAGTTGGGCGTAATCTACCTGCTGTACGCCGGTATTTGCATCCGAAGCAAGTACGGCGGCTGTGGCGGCGCTCTGAGCAAGCAGCATAAATACGGGTTCCATCCGAATGGAGCCATAAGCAATATGCGAACAGCTCAGGCAAACGGGTACCAACAGATTGGTACATTCCTCAGCCTGAGGAATCAGCGAGCCATAGTCGATGCTATACGGATGCTGTGGATGTACGCCTACATCACCTTCGTTTTGCACAAAACCTTGGGATGTTACAAATCGTCGCGCATTATGAGAATCCAGCGAATAGGATCCCATTCCTACCGGACGGGGCGGTTGCCGTTTGCCGAGACATTCGTGTTCGGTGGCAACGTATTCGCCGAGCATTCGCCGCGCTTCGCGTATGTACATCTGGTGCGGCCAATGGTTGTTGTCTGTAAATTCGTCTTTAGACAGTCCCCATTGGCTCATGGGTATGCGGACATCTTCCGGCACATTGGGGTCGTTGGCGATGTAATAAAACCAGCCCATTTGGTAGTTGTAATGTTCTTGGATAATTTCCTTGCGCCGTTGGTAAGAGGCTTCGGGATAATCGTAGTTCATGCCGATGAAGTCGGTACTGAACGGGCCGTGATTGTTGGTATCTGTTTTCCGGTTGGGAATAGGATCGAATTTATCGAAAGTTTCTCGCCAGCCTGTTTCAAATACGCGGCGTAACAGCTCGTAATCCTCCGGATTATAATGGGCCGGCGGAGTGAAAGGGACTCTGTTTTCGGGGTGATTCGTCAAACACATCCGGAAGCAATAAGCTTGTATGCGGTTGTCGCCTTCTCCGTTGACGCCTTCCGTACTGTTGTCGATGTATTTGAGCAAGCCGCTCTGCGGATTGCCGGCGATTTGGTAGGGATCGACCGGCGCTTTAAAGTAGTGCCCGTGCTGCTTCAAGCCGAACTGATTGCCGTTCCATGTTTCTCCGTATACTTGGTTGGATTCACGGCCTACATGGTAACTTACTCCCGCGGCGGCCATTAAATCGCCCTCGTAGGTGACGTCGATAAACATCTTGCCGTTGTACGTTTTGCCGTCGAGCGTGGTAATCGCAACGATGCGCGTTCCTTTTTTCTCCACGCCCTGTTCGCGGTCGAGGTATGCCTCGCGTACTACGGGGATTTGATATTCGGCAATCCAGTCGTCAAAGATTTTTTCCGCTACATGAGGCTCGAAAATCCACATCGTTTGGTCGTCGTCCAACATGGCTTTTGTTCCTTGTCCCTGATTGCCGAACTCACTTCTTTTCTGCCAGGGCCAAGTCTCGTCTTTGGTATATTCGAGATAGACCCGGTGATAAAATTCGCGGGATAATCCGCCGATACTGCCTACATTCCCCGAATCGGTAAACCCAAGCCCTCCGGCAGTTAATCCGCCGAGGTGTTTATCGGGCGAAACGATTATCACCGATTTTCCCATTTTCTTTACTTGTACGGCGGCGGTGACGGCAGCCGATGTTCCGCCGTAAATCACCACATCATACCGGTTTTGTGGCGTACAACCGAACATCCACAAGATTAGTGTAAAAAACAAACTGATACGTATCATAATTTTTCTGTATAAAATGAATTTGTTGCTTCCGGGCACCTCTAAAAACCCCAAACTCTGCGTTACGCTCCGTCGGCAAAATGCTCATTTACTTTAGTAAACTCCGCTTTTGCCTCTGTCGCAAGCCTTGATTTTGGGGTTTTTAGAGGCGCCCTTCTATGATTCCGGGGATAAAGATAGAAAAAAATCAGAAAAGCTTTGCCGGTTTAATTTGTTCATTTAACTTCGCAATTAAATTCACTGATTAAATACTAATAGAATCATGAAAGCAGTAGATAGCAATATGGAATTCCGAATCTTGGAAGCGGCAGAAAAACTGTTCATAGAACAGGGTTTTGCCAAAACATCGACAGGGCAGATAGCAAAACTGGCGGGTTGTAATCAAGCATTGGTGCATTATTATTACCGCACCAAAGACAATTTGTTCGAAAAGATATTCGAAGAGAAGAAACGGATGATAGTCGCCAACATATTAACTCCGGGGTTAACAGAGGGTACGATTGACGAAAAGATGACGACACTGGTCGGCTTGCACTTCGATTTTTTGAGAGCAAATCCCAAACTTCTTTCATTCGTGCTGAATGAAATTTGGTCTAATCCCGAACGTTTAAAACCATTGGTAGATAAACTAAAATACTATCCGCAGCCTGTCATAACCCAATTAGATACCGAATTGAAAAAGGAAGCCGGGAAAGGAAACATTCATCCTATTTCAGGAATAGACTTGTTGCTTACCATTATATCTCTGAATGTTGCGCCATTCTTAATGAAACCTGTTATGCAAATGGTGTTGAACCTGTCCGACAAAGAAATGGAGCAAATATTGGAACAGCGAAAAAAAGAGGTTGTCGAAACAGTCTTATCCCGGTTGCGGAAGTAATTTTTTTTGCCTGCAAATTAATTGAGCAATTAAATAAATGAATTAATACGTATAATCATGAAAAAGAAGTGTGTCATTTTGAGTTTTCTGTCTTTGGGTTGGTTCACGGGTTTTGCCCAGGTAACCATCGAGGATTGTTATCAAAAAGCCCAAGCCAACTACCCCCTTATCAAACAGTACGATTTGATTGAGAA
>JAISZY010000147.1 GCA_031284375.1 Tannerellaceae bacterium
TGAAATTCAGTGGAGATATTACGCGGATACCTCCTTTTCCGATATTTCCTCATTATTCTATCAACTTAACTTCTTTGGAAGAATTACATTAAAACATTATTCCCTTATTACAAGGCGCACATGGACAAAATAAGGGAATAAGGGCAGAGGAATCGGGGAGATTGCCGGGCTACTAAGGGAACTTTCGAGAGATAAGGGGTTTTTCCGGCGAGTAGTGAGTGGGGGCGCGTCATGTTATAGAGACCTTTGGTCTGAAAAGAAATGGAAAGCTTTATACAAAGGATTATGATTTTAAAAATCCGCGCGTTCAATTTGTGGAGGATATGGCTGTCTTAACGTTTCAATTACACGCAGACACAACTATACCGAAAAGGAGTATCTTTGCACATAATTGATTTAATAATTGCACAATGGAAACAGCATTGGAAAAAAAGCGGTTGGATAAGGAGGCGAGCGACAGGCTCAGTTTTGTTACTTTTATTATCACGGAGTTCGCCGATGAATACAAGATGGACAGGCAGGAAGCCTATCGTTACCTGAAAAAGTATGGCGGACTTGATTTTATATTCAAACACTGGTGGACGCTGCACGTGGATAATCCTTTCTGGTCGGTGAGAGCAATACACGAAGTCTGCCATAAAAACGGAGGGCTGAAGTGAAAGTCTATCACGGTAGCAGCGTCGAAATTATTGACATCGACCTGTCGAAATGTGAACCATATCGGGATTTCGGCAAAGGCTTTTACGTGACTAATATACGTGAACAGGCAGCGTACTGGGCAGAAAGAAAAGGCAATGACATCTGTGCGCAAGGTTACGTAACCGAATTTGAATTTATCGAAACAGCTTTTGAACACTGGAGGTTTAAAGTACTCCGTTTTCAAGACTATACAGAAGAATGGCTGGATTTTGTTGTGATGAACCGCAACCGCAGCCTTCCTGTTCCCGCCCACGACTATGATATTGTAGAAGGTCCTGTTGCCGATGACAAAATAACGCAGCGTATTCGTTTCTATCTTGAAGGCGTCGTTTCAAAAGAAGCATTTCTCGAGGAACTCAAGTTTTTCAGGCGCACGCATCAGATTTGCTTTTGTACCCACCGTTCGCTGCAAGCGCTGGAACGAACCCGTAAAAAAAAGTTTGCCGGAAATATTGACGACGCTATTACTCAATCTCTCGCAACAGATTATAATCTGTCCGAAGAAAAAGCCATCGACGTTTATTTCGAATCCCAAACCTACAGAATGCTTATCGACGAATCCTCCGCACTCTACCGGAAACCGTGGACAGAAATATATGAACTCCTTTTGCAGGAACTGAAGCTGAAAAAGTAAAAATCATGAGCATAGCCGAACAATCCGGTGGCAATGTCTCGCTTACTGCCGTTATTGTATTGTTTTGTGGTATTTTCGGAAGTATCGTTGGCCCCCCGATATTACGTGTGCTGGGAATAAAAAGCAGTGTTGCCAAGGGCCGAGAGCCCCACACACACAAAAAAATCACCTTATACATCAAAAAAACATATAGAAAAATGTACGCATCTTCGGATGTATCGCGTATATTTGTCAGCACAATAAATTTACATCATTAGATATGAAAAAAATTACCCCCATTTTCTTTCTTTTATTTCTCGCCCTCTGTTTGTCGGACTGTGGCGAGGGAGGTTTTTGCTGCGTACCTCCTCCGGAAGTAGAACATTTGTTCGTAAGCGTTAAAGATGCCGGCAATAACGATTTGTTGGACCCTACAACCGGATATGGCTTCAAATGGGAAGACATACGGGTTGTGAGATGGAGAGATGATATACAAGATGACGTCTCTGAAGTTGTAGGATGGGAAGTATTTGACTACTCGCAAGACAAGGGAATATACGAGTTGATGATGGATGTTTTTCCTCCCGGCACAATTATCATTTCCTGGAACAAAACAGAATCCGATACGTTGAAGATAGAAAACAGACAGCATTATAGCGGAACGGAATCGTACGAGTTATACCTCAACGGTAAATTGCAAGAGAACTACAAATATGTAGAGATGATTAAATGATTACCTTGATTTCTTTTATTGCCGGGTTTGTTGCGAAAAAAGAATCTGTTCATTATTTAAAAATTAGCTTAGTTAATTTGATATTGTAAATCGTTTCGCCTCCCATCGAGGGTGGTATATCGGAGAGGGATACTACTCCGCTAAACTCTACCTTTAGATGCCCTTTGGGATAATCCTTTTCCGGATTGGATATCAGATAGGTATTTACACTGTCTATGGTACCGGGTATATGATAGGATATAACCCATTTTTGGTATACTTCCACATAGTGAAAAGTTCCGCTTCGCAATTCAAGCTCTTCTCCTGTTTCTTCTTTAGCAGAAAATTCGTTGTTCGAACATCCTGCGGAGCAGAAAAGAAGAAATAAACATAAAGTAATAAATACATGTTTCATGTTGATAAAAAATTAAATGTGATGCAACAAAGGTAAAAAAACGGATTGTAAATACAACACAAAAAAAAAAATCGCATTATATGTTGAAAAGCATATAGAAATATGTATATATCTTCGGATGTATCGCGTATATTTGGCAGCGAAATAAACAACAGTAAAGAATTTAAAAAGTAGCAACATGAAAACATTACGGATAAGGTTAAAATCGCTCAGAAACGAAGAATGGTTTAATCTTCATTTCGACCTCAAAGCCATGGTAGAACGATATACGCCCAATGCTATTGGACTCAAAGATTTGTTCGACTCCTTTCTCCCACTCTATTCCAAGGCGGACGAAGTGCTGCAAACCATCCGCAAAAGCGTTTATACCCTCGATATGGAAGGGGCCGATAAAAAGAGAGTCGATATCTTTACAGGATTCTTCGGCGTGGTGAAAAGTTCGAAGAAACAACCCGACGCAGCCAAAAGCAGAGCGGCAATCAAAGTCTTTAATGTATTGAATGGATACAAAAAGGCGATACGAGGTTCGTATGCCGAAAGATCGTCCACTATCTACAACCTGCTCCAAGACCTGAGCGGCGCCTATGCCGCCGATGTAACGCTGCTGGGATTTACCGACTGGGTAACTTCCCTGCGCTCGGCCGAAGACGAATTTATGGCTGCCCGCGGTGAACGCCAGGACGAAAGTTTTGCCAAACCGAAAGAAAAACTTCTCCCCATACGGAACGAAGTGGATACCGTCTATTCCGCTATGCTCGATGTGCTCGATGCTCGGCTTCTGGCCGCCGGACTGGGAAAGGATGTGGTGGTAAACCCCAAAGACTTGGATACCGAAATCCACGAAGATGGGGTACAGTTCTCGCCCGAAACGCATGGGAATATCTCCTACAACTTTGTGGTAGACTGGAACGAAATGCTCAAAAAATACCGGAACCTCCTGCAGCAACGCGCCGGGCGCTCGAAAGAAAAGGAGGAGGAAGACAACGGCGATTCCGGCCCGGTGGAAGATTAACTTGCTTTATGAACTTTATATTTCGGCGGACAATCGCTCCCCTGCGGGGGATGTCGGTTGTCCGCTCTTTTGTCTCTTCCCGCAAAAGTTATTTGTCTCCCGCACGTTTGCGGGGAATTTACATCAAAGTTCATTCGCGTCCCGCACTTTTGCGGGAAACTTACATCAAAGTTCATTCACGTCCCGCACATTTGCGGGAGACTTACATCAAAGTTCATTCACGTCCCCCACGTTTGCGGGAGACTTACATCAAAGTTCATTCATGTCCCCCACATTTGCGGGAGACTTACATCAAAGTTCATTCGTGCCCCACACTTTTGCGGGAGACTTACATCAAAGTTCATTCGCGCCCCGCACATTTGCGGGAGACCTACATCAAAGGTTATGCGAGGCCGGAAGAGATAGATTATTTGCAGTACAAAAAAATATGTGTACTTTTGAAGAACAGGATTATAAAAATTCATTTTGGCATGAAAGAAGAAAGACTTTCCGTTTACGAAGAATGTATCCGCAAGGGCATCTCACGTAGAGATTTCCTTAAGTTCTGCACGGCGATGACAGCCTGGCTCGGCTTGGAACCGTCTGCCATCGCTCGCGTGACAAACGCATTGGAAACCAAACCCCGCCTACCCGTCGTTTGGTTGCATCTGCAGGAATGTACCTGTTGCAGCGAGTCGTTTTTGCGCTCGTCGCATCCCATCCTCTCGTCGTTACTTTTCGACAGTATATCGCTCGATTACACCGAAACGCTCATGGCCGCGGCCGGGCATCAGGCGGAAGCCATCCTGACCGATACCCTGCAAAAGTACCGGAACGAGTATCTGCTGATGATAGAAGGTTCCATTCCTACCCGAAACGAGGCCTATTGCTGCATCGGAGGCCGGAGCGCCCGCCAAATCGTGGAAGAAGCGGCCGATGGAGCCAAAGCCATTATTGCGTGGGGCAACTGTGCGTCGTCGGGCTGCATCCAGGCGGCCGACCCCAATCCTACGGGCGCCAAACCGGTGCATCGCATCATCCGCAGTAAGCCGATAATCAACGTACAAGGCTGTCCGCCGATAGCCGAAGTCATGGCAGGCATTATCGTACACATGCTTACGTTCGAGAGCATCCCACAGCTCGACGGGCTGGGTCGTCCCAAGGCATTTTACTCCCGTCGGGTGCACGATACATGCTATCGCCGGGCCAACTTCGACGCCGGACTGTTTGTAGAAAGTTTCGACGACGACAACGCCAACAAAGGCTATTGCCTCTACAAAGTAGGCTGCAAAGGTCCGAACACCTACAACGCCTGCGGCATCATAAAGTGGAACGAAGGCGTAAGTTACCCCATCCAGAGCGGCCACCCCTGCATCGGATGCAGCGAAGCCGGTTTTTGGGACAACAGTCCGTTCTACAAGCACAATCCCGGCATAAAAGGCTTCGGCATCGAAGCCACGGCGGACGAGATAGGCCTCCTCGTAGGCGGAGCAACCGTAGCCGGTATCGTGGCTCATGCCGTGGCAACGAATATCCGGAAAAAGAAATTGATAGAAAACAAAGAAGATGTTTCGGGGAATGAATAAGAAGCAACAAGAAATATGAAAGAAAGAATAGTTATCGATCCGATTACCCGGATAGAAGGCCACCTGCGGGTGGAAGTCGAAATAGCGGACGGGCATATCCGCGACGCATTCAGTTCGGGCACCATGGTGCGCGGGATTGAAACGATTGTGAAAGGACGCGACCCGCGCGAGGTGTGGGCCTTCGTAGGACGAGTATGCGGCGTATGTACTTCTACTCATTCGCTTTGCTCCGTCAGGGCGGTGGAAAATGCCTTGGGTATCATCGTTCCGCCCTGTGCCGAGATGGTGCGCAATTTGATGATTGCCACACTCTACATGCACGACCATGTGGTGCATTTTTATCATCTTCATGCTTTCGACTGGGTAGACGTGGTCTCCTCGCTAAAGGCCGACCCGGCCGAAACGGCCAAGGTAGCCCAACGTTTGTCGCCCTGGCACAAAAATTCCGAGGGATACTTTGCCGGGATTCAGGCGCGTATCCGCAAATTTGTGGATAGCGGCCAACTGGGTATCTTCGCCAACGGCTATTGGGGGCATCCCGCCTACCTGCTTACTGCGGAACAAAACCTCGTGGCCGTAGCCCACTATCTGGAAGCGCTGGAATGGCAGAAGGAGGTGGTGAAGATTCATACCGTTTTCGGAGGGAAAAACCCTCATCCCAACTTCGTGGTGGGAGGAATGCCTTGCAGCATCAACCTGCACGAACCCAATGCCATTAATTCCGAACGACTCGCCTTTGTGAAACAGAAGTTGGACGAAGCGAAGACCTTTATCGAACAAGTATATATCCCCGACCTGCTGCTGATTGCCGAGGTCTACAAAGAGGAATGGAGCCGGATAGGCGGCGGTGTTTCCAATTATTTATCGTACGGAGACTTTCCGATGGCCGAGTACGGCGATGTGGGGAATTACCTGATGCCCCGCGGCATTGTGATGGGTCGAGACCTGAGCAAGGTGCATGACGTAGACGCCCGTTCGCCGGAAGAGGTGAAGGAATACATCTATCATTCCTGGTATACCTGCGAGCAGGGAGACCGTGCAGGGTTGCATCCTTTTGAAGGAGAAACGAACCTGAACTATACCGGCCCGACGCCTCCTTATACGCATCTGAATGTGGAAGATAAGTATAGTTGGATCAAAACGCCTCGCTGGAAAGAGCAACCGATGGAGGTGGGGCCGCTGGCGCGAATGGCGGTAGCCTATGCTGCGGGGAAGGAGCCGCAGAAGTCGTTGATAGACGATACGTTGAAGAAGCTCCATCTCCCGCTCGAAGCCCTTTTCTCTACCCTGGGTCGCACGGCGGCGCGGGGGATGGAAACGCTGCTAACGGCCGATTGGGCGCTCCAAGTCTTCGACCAACTGATAGAGAACTTGCGCTATGGCGATTCGCGGATGGTGAACCACATCCTTTGGTCGCCCAGACTATGGCCCAAAACGGCGCAAGGGGTCGGTCTGAGCGAAGCGCCCCGTGGAGCGTTGGCGCATTTTGTGACGATAGAAAACACGTTGGTGGAAAACTATCAGATGGTGGCGCCTTCTACGTGGAACGCCTCGCCTCGCGACGAGAAAGGGATTCTCTCCGCCTACGAAGCCTCCTTAATCGGCACACCGGTACACGACCCGCATCAGCCGCTCGAAATCCTGCGCACCATTCATTCGTTCGATCCTTGTTTAGCCTGCGCCGTTCATTTGTACGACGAGGCCGGGAAGTATGTACATCAGATGGACACGTTTTAACAAAGTATATATACATTATGAGAAGTCGTAGATTACAGATAAGAGAAGTATACGTGTGGGAGCTTCCCGTCCGTATATATCATTGGCTCAATGCTATTTGCATTGTAGTTCTCTGCGCAACGGGGTATGTGATAGCCGAGCCGGTGGCGGTATTATCGGCCAATGAAGCCAATTTTAGTTACTGGTTCGGCATAGTCCGTTTCATTCACTTTGCGGTGGCGTATATCTTTTTGTTCAACTTTGCCTTCCGCATCTACTGGGGATTTGTGGGCAACCGTTATGCCAATTGGCGGAATTATATTCCGCTAAAGAAATCGCAGTGGAAAGAATTGTTCGACGTTATCCGCGTAGACATTCTTATGCTGAAGAACAAACCGATAGACACCATTGGTCATAATACCTTGGCCAGCATCATTTATTTTGCCTTCTTCTGCGCCTTTGCGTTGCAGTGCATCACCGGTTTCGGGTTGTACGCCAAGATGAGCAATGCCTACTTCCCTCAGCTTTTTGCCTGGATTGTGCCCCTGCTGGGAGGCGATTTGATTGTTCGGCAGATTCATCATTTCCTGATGTGGTTCTTTATCCTTTTCTCCATCGTTCATGTGTACCTGGTTTTCTATCACGACTATATTGAGCGTCACGGCGTAGCTTCGTCTATCATCGGGGGATGGAAATTTATCGAAGAAAAGATAGCCAAGGAAGAAGAAAAGAACGAGCCGCATACATGAAAACGCTTGTATTAGGAGTAGGCAACTACCTGCTGAAAGACGAAGGCGTAGGTATCCATGTGATACGAGCGCTTGAAGGAGAAGCGCTCCCTCCGGGCACGGATATTTTAGACGGAGGCACGGGCGGACTTCATTTGATTGGCCGGCTGTCGGACTACGACCATATCATTCTGATTGATGCCACGCTCGACCATCATCCTCCCGGCGCCATCCGCTGCATCCGTCCGCGCTATACATCCGATTTTCCTCCGCTGATGAGCGCTCACGAAATCGGCCTGCGCGATATGATGGAGGCCATGATGCTCTGCGGACATCATCCGGAGATAGACCTTTTGGTAGTATCCGTGGCCGACATCGGCGAGTTGGGCATTGGACTGACACCTGCCGTCTCGGCGGCTATTCCGGAGATTATCCGGAAAATTAAATTACTTTTGGACAGAAAAACGAACATATAATTAATGTAGCGCTATGACAATATCTTTTCATACCCTTATTGCAAAAGCCTTGGATATACCGGCCAGACAAGTAGAACGAACCATCGAATTGCTTCAGGAAGGAGCGACAATTCCGTTTATCAGCCGATACAGGAAAGAAGTAACCGGCGGATTGGACGAA